>JBGVDY010000338.1:0-2020 GCA_045119585.1 Acutalibacteraceae bacterium
TTTATTAAGACCTGTAATCATTTTATCAAGATCGCCAATACCTGAAGGAATACCGATATAATCATTTCGAGTAACAGGGTCGGACATTTTCGCAAGACGTTCATAGGTCTCGTTTTCAATAACACTTTTAATATGTGTTAAACCACTTACTTCCCTACCTTGACGAATTTCATAAATTTGTTGCTCTGCATTATCTATAAGCTTAGAAGAGTCTTCGGTATTCTCGTCAATATCTTTAATAATATTTTGAGCAGCTTTTAAAAGAGCCCTTGCATAGTAACGCTCACGTATAATAGAAACATACGCAATTACGTTAGCCGAAGTTGGTACATTTTGTGCCAGTTGTGTAAGATATTCCTTACCACCCGTTTCGTCATATACCCCTTCTTTTTTAAGTTTTTCAAGTAAAGATACAAAGTCAATTGCTTGACTGAGTTCATACATACTTGACAAAACGTTATAAATCTTTTGATGATGCTCAAAATAAAAATATTCCGTCTTCATACCAACGGCTATCTCGTTAAGACACGATGGGTCTACAATAATAGAACCTAAAACCGCTTGTTCTGCTTCTGCAGAATAAGGTGTCCTTTGAGCATCAAGATTATAAATTAGATTATTATCAGCCATTATATTATTCCGTTACCTTTACAGTAATTTTTGCAATAATTCCTTGGTAAAGTTTAATTTCCGCAGTATATTCACCGAAGTTTTTAATATCGGCAACATTCATTTTCTTTTTATCTATTTCAATACCTAATTCAGCTTTTATTTGTGAAGCAATTTCTTTAGAAGTAACCGAACCAAAAAGCTTACCTCCTGCACCTGCTTTTGCAGAAATAGTAATAGTTTTACCTTCTAATTGCTTAGCAGTAGCAGTTGCTTTATCTATTTCTTCTTGCTTATGGTGTGCTGCTGCAGACTCACGGTTTTTAAGTTCATTCATAGCAGAATTACCTGCTTCAACCGCTAACTTTTTAGGAAGCAAAAAGTTTCGAGCATATCCGTCAGACACATTACAAAGTTGACCTTTTTTACCATGTCCTTTAACATCTTGTAATAAAATAACCTTCATTTTAAACCTCCATAATCATTGGTAAAATCATAGGACTGCGTTTAGTTTTGGTAAATAAAAATCTCGAAACGCCGTCTTTAATTTTAGTTTTAATAGTATTCCAATCTCTAATATTGTGAATATAGCAACGTTCTAAAACATCACAAACAACATCTTCAATCATATTCATAAGGTCTTCAGATTCTTTAACGTATACGAACCCACGTGATACAATATCAGGTCCTGCAACAACTTCACCTGTAACCTTATCAATTGAAACAGCAATAACAATAAGACCGTTATCAGATAAATGTTTACGGTCGCGAAGAACTATACTTCCAACATCGCCAACACCTAAGCCATCTACAAATACTCTGCCCGCGGGGACGGTTTCGCTACATTTTATTTCTTTTTTGCTTGCTTCAATTACAGCGCCGTTAATGGGTATTACAATGTTTTTGCTGGGTATTCCCATTTCTTCAGCTAATAATTTATGCTTCACCAAATGCTTTTGCTCGCCGTGTACAGGGATAAAATATTTAGGCTTAACAATGCTCATCATAAGCTTTAACTCTTCACTGCAAGCGTGTCCCGAAACGTGAACATCATACATACGCTCATACACAACTTCGGCACCGCGTTTTATAAGCTCATTAACAACCTTATCAACAAATTTTTCATTACCCGGTATTGGTGTAGCCGAAATAATTATCATATCGCCTGGCATTATTTCAACCTGTCTATGATCAGAAAAAGCCATACGGTGTAAAGCCGACATAGGCTCGCCCTGACTACCTGTAGTAATAATAACAGTTTGTTCAGGTGGGAAATTGCGCAAGGCTTCAATTTCAATTAATACGTTTTTCGGAAGTTTTAAATAGCCAAGTTCAGATGCAACGTTCACAACGTTTAGCATACTTCTACCCGAAATTGCAACCTTTCTGCAACACTTAACAGCCTCATCAA
>JBGVDY010000339.1:0-4124 GCA_045119585.1 Acutalibacteraceae bacterium
AAACAAAATCACAAAACTGTGAAAGCGGTCTTACCCATACTCGTTTATCACCATATAAAGCCTTGTAAACCACAACCTTTTCTTCGGTTTCACAGTCATATGCTACATCCAAGACTTCATACTCATTACCTTTAAAGTGACGGTATTTACCTATTTTAAAGACAACAGGTGTATTTTGGGGATTATGATTTAAAGTGAATTCCTCAATTTCGTTAGGGTTATAGCCGTGAGTTTTAGCTTGACGGAAGGTAATTGTTTTAAGGGTTTTAATTTCATTGTAAAGTGCCGTTACACCTGATGGCGGGCAAACGTAATCCCCAAGACCTGCAAAAATCTTTACAGGGCATTTAACAAGCATACCTTGTGATACGGTATCAAAATAACGAAGTCCTTCGGCAAAACCGGGGCGCCAACCTGTCATGAAGCCTTCCCTTCCTGCGCCCAAATCGCAAAACCACGGTACCGTAACATCAAGGAATTTTATATCACTGTCATGCGCCGCTACTGTGATTGCCTGCATTGCGCCTTGACTACCACCTGCACAAACTATATTTTCGCCATCCCAGTTATCAAGCGTTTTAAGATACTTGAGTCCTGTCAAATTCCTTATTGCCATATTTCGAAAATATGTAGTCATATTAGAGCCGTTGTTCGAAAAACCATACGCTGAAAGGTCAGGATACTTTTCAACAAGTTCAATAGAAGAAAGCCTTGTTTCTATTCCATGAGCATTAAAGCAAGCACGAATGGTATCGTCGATATACTCAATAGGTGTTGGTCCGATACCGTAACCCATAAAGTTTAATCTTAAAGGGTACTTACCTTCTTTTTCAGGCATAGTAAGTATAAATGCCGAAGGTCTGCCTTCAGGAGTTTTAATTCTTACATCATACGCTTTAAAGCCTTTTTTTGCATCTTCTATTTCTTCAAAAAGCAGTACTTCTATAGGATTATCGGCAACAAGCTTTTCCAACGCATTCCAGTATTCAAAAAAATCATCCGGTAATGTGTCATGATACTTAATTTTTTCAATATCGGCACCTGCGCCCGCCTCAAGCTTATCGAAGTTACTTATAGCACTGTTGCCACTATTATAAGCCGTACAAATAAGATAAGCGAAACCTGGTTTTTCAAGGGTGGTTTCAATAACCAACGGCTCGTTCACAGTACAGCTACCAAGCCCCTTTAAAGCCTTACCGTCATCAGTTTTGAGTTCCCAACGGATATATTTACAATCAATATTTCTACATTTTTCATATGCCAAAACTTCAAAACGAATTGTTTCACCGCACTTAAAATCAAGCGGTGATTTATTAAGCTTACATTTAAAATAATTTGCCATCGGGGTCCCTCCAAAACAAAAGGTATGCTACAATATCCATATTGTAGCATACCTAAAATTAGGTGTCAAGATTTAGAAAAAGTGAAATTTTTACCGTCAAAAGCACATTTGACAATATCCCCTGTCGCAAAATCACCCGACAAAATTTTCTCGCTAAAAGCATCTTCAATTTTGTTCTGAATTTCGCGTCTTAAAGGACGTGCGCCATAAACCGCATCAAAACCTTTTTCGGCTAAAGCCGATTTAACACTGGCATCAAACTCTAATTTAATATTTATGTTTTCTACCCTATTTTGCAGATTTTCAAGCATCTTTTGTGCTATTTCTTCAATTTCGGTTTTGCTAAGTTTTGTAAATACAATTACATCATCCACACGGTTCAAAAATTCGGGACGGAATGTTGATTTAAGCTCACCTAAAACCAAATCCTTTACGTCGCGGTTTTCGTCATTGCTTTCGGTAAAGCCAAAGCTCACCTTTTTATCGGTTATAAGGCGGGCGCCAATATTTGAAGTCATAATAATTACAGTGTTTTTAAAGTCCACTTGTCTACCCTGACTATCGGTTAAAATTCCATCTTCAAGTATTTGCAAAAGCATATTAAAAACATCTGGATGTGCTTTTTCAATTTCATCGAAAAGCACTACAGAGTAAGGGTTTCTTCTAACCTTTTCTGTAAGTTGTCCTCCCTCTTCAAAACCTACGTATCCGGGTGGCGAACCCACAAGGCGTGATACCGTATGCTTTTCCATATACTCCGACATATCAAGCCTTATCATCATATTTTCATTACCGAACATTGCCACAGCTAAAGCTTTACAAAGCTCGGTTTTACCTACACCCGTAGGACCTAAGAAAATAAACGAACCAATTGGTCTTTTGGGGTCCTTTAAGCCTACTCTACCCCTACGAATAGCTTTGGCAACCGCAGTTACCGCTTCATCCTGACCTACAATGCGATTATGAAGCTCGCTTTCAAGATTTAATAGGCGTTCACTTTCTTCTTTTGTCAACTGTACCACAGGCACACCAGTCCAACTTGAAACAATGGTTGCAATATCTTCTTCGGTAACCTTGCCGTTAACAGAACTGCTGTCGTTTTTCCATTTTTCCTTTTCAGCTTGGTATTTTTTCTTGAGTTCGCTTTCCTTATCACGTAAAGCTGCCGCTTTTTCAAACTCTTGCGCCTCGATTGCCTCTTCCTTTTCGCTATCAATAGTTGCAATTTTGTTTTCAATATCTCTTAAAGAATTAGGCATTTCACAGTTAGCAAGCCTTACTCTAGAGCCTGCCTCATCTAATAAGTCTATTGCTTTGTCAGGCAAAAATCTATCCGTAATGTAACGTGAAGAAAGTTTTACCGCACTTTCTATAGCGCCATCGGTAATTTCTACTTTATGGTGCGCTTCGTACTTACTTTTAAGACCTTTTAAAATAAGAATAGCATCCTCTTCAGTAGGCTCTGCTACAGTAACAGGCTGAAAACGGCGTTCGAGAGCCGAATCCTTTTCAATATTCTTGCGGTATTCGGTTATTGTGGTAGCGCCAATAAGCTGAAACTCACCACGTGCTAACGATGGCTTCAAAATGTTAGCAGCATCGGTAGAGCCTTCAGCCGAGCCAACACCAATTATGGTATGAACCTCATCAATAAAGAGTATTACATCCTTTGATTTAACAACTTCATCTATAATTGCTTTAATACGTTCTTCAAAATCACCACGGTATTTAGTACCTGCTACCATACCTGTAAGGTCAAGTGTGAACAATCGTTTATTTTCAAGTATCTCGGGGACGTTTCTATCTACAATTCTTTGAGCCAAGCCTTCGATTATAGCCGTTTTACCTACACCCGGCTCACCTATTAAGCATGGATTATTTTTAGTGCGTCGACAAAGGATTTGAATAATACGCTCAATTTCACTATCTCTACCAATTACAGGATCTATTTTACCGTTTTTAGCATTGTCAGTTAAATCTGTACCGTATTTTTCTAAGGTTGGTGTTTTAGTATTTTTAGGCTTCTGGGCATTTTGTAAATTTGCATTATTTTCTATACCCGATGCCTTTAAAATTGAGTTTGTAAGTGTATTTACGTCTACGCCAAGTTCCGTAAGAAAACGAATTGCATAATTATCGCCATCACTAAGTATTCCTATTAGCAAATGCTCGGTACCGATAAACTTTTTTCCTATTGCACTACAACCGTTCATAGCCGATTCTATAATTCTTTTAGCGCGGGGCGTAAAATAATCAGGCGAAAGTTTCGTAGGTGTACCGCTGCCAATTTGTGTGCGAATAAGTTCTTCTATTTTTTGAGCATTTATACCACTTTTTTCGAGTATTACTTCTGCTACTCCGCCGTCAATATTCAAAAGCCCCAAAAGCAAATGCTCACTACCAACATAAGTATGACCAAGCTTTTCTGCCGATTCAATTGCTTTGTTTAAAGCTTCATTAGCCTTCGCAGTGAACCCATTAAAATTATATTTCATACTATTTAAGTACCTCCAATTTATCCGAAAGCCTCTCTAACCATATTTGCTCTATATATATCACGGTCTTTCGGATCTAAAATGCCATATTTTTGCATAAGCATAAACGGTTGTGCTTCAACCAAAATTTTCATAGGCAAAGCATCAATTTTAAGTATGCCCATACTTTGACCTAATTTAACACGCGAAATAAGCTGCATCATTTCATTGCTTGTTAGTATTCTCGCATTTTGAAGTGTTGCAAGAGCGCGGAAACAAATATCTTCAAGTGAAATAGTGTCAATTTT
>JBGVDY010000340.1:0-1406 GCA_045119585.1 Acutalibacteraceae bacterium
CGCTTTATGATATGGCTCTTACCTTCCGTATCCCGGTATTTAAGTCTTTGCCATCTTCTATTTCAAAATTACCTTCTAAAAGTCAAAATTATAATAACTATTATTTTGAAGACTTAGCGGCCGAAGGGCAAATAAATTACAATCCCTATACTACAAACTACTCGCTAAACGTTAGTGGTGATGTAAAGGTTTATTACAAACTACACGATGGCGCCACATATCAAAGTGCCGATACTTTTTCACTTAAAAAAGGTGTTAATACAATTAGTCTTAAGCTCAAGTCGCAAACGGGAGTTTCTAAAACTTACAAACTCACCGTAAATGCACAAAACGATGCCACATTAAAAGTATACAATGCAAAAGGCTATCTTAATCAAGAAACAGACGGCAAGCTTTATTATTATGTTGACGGTGAAAAATCCGACCAAACAACACTTGTAAAGCACGAAGGTGAACTATACTACATTAAAAAAGGTGTATGGGATAATACCGCTAAGCGTGTTACAAAATATGACGGAAAATACTATTATATTTATAAAGGCAAATGGAATAGTTCAAAAACCGGTCTTATTATCTATAATGATAAGTATTACTACATAAAGAAAGGTATGTGGGATAATACTAAAAAAGGACTTATTATCTATAAAGACAAATACTACTATATTTATAAAGGTAAATGGTCTAAAGATAAAACCGGCCTTATTATCTATAAGGATAAGTACTACTATATAAGAAAAGGTAAATGGGCTAAAACAAAAACCGGACTGATTATCTACAAAGATAAGTATTACTATATCAAAAAAGGCAAATGGGCTAAAACAACCACAGGTCTTGTTAAATATAAGAACAAAGATTACTACATTAAAAAGGGTAAATGGAGTTCTAAAACCAATACTTTATATAAGAAAAGCGGAAAGTATTACGCAATTAAAAAAGGTAAATGGTATAAGTCAAAAGCAATTATAACCTACTCGGGAAAGAAATACTACGTAAACAAAGGTTATGCACAGCTTAAATTCTCAGGCAGAGTAAGGGTTGGCTCCAAAACTTATAGAATTCAAAAAGGCAAAGTTGTATAAGTATTTTAAATGGGTGTTTCCACTTGAAAACACCCATTATTTTTTCTTTTAAAATTTAATACAACTTTTTTAAAAAAGGCTTGATTATTTCAAAACTATGTGTTTTAATAATCGTCGGCGTTAAAATAATGCCTTATGCGCTGATAGCTCAGTTGGATAGAGCATCTGCCTTCTAAGCAGAGGGTCGGGGGTTCGAATCCCTTTCAGCGTGCCAATTAAAAAGGAATCAGTCCGAAGGATTGGTTCCTTTTTAATTTTTATATGGAGAAAGGGATTCGAACAAGCCGTTAAAAACAACAGTCCGGTGGACTGTTGTTTAGGCGCGGC
>JBGVDY010000341.1:0-4069 GCA_045119585.1 Acutalibacteraceae bacterium
TGAATAATCCTATGCAAAAAAAGTTTTTTATTCCATAAAATCCCATTTCTAAAACGAATAAATTCCTTAGAAAACGGCAAAAAAATCCAAAAAGTCCCATAAACAATTTATTCACTCACAAAATTAAGTGAAATTTAAAACCCTGTTGATTTATATACATATTCATATTATAATAAAAATTAAATTTCAATATAAGGAGCTTATTACCTCCGCTTTCGCAACTGTTTTTGGCACTAAATTTGCTTCTTTGTTTGTTGCTATTGCGCTTTTCTTATTCGCTCTTTCAACATTGCTCGGTTGGGCTCTTTACGGTTCACGTTGTGTTGAATACTTATTTGGCGTAAAAGTATCAAAGATTTTTCAAATTGTTTTCTCCTTAATAATTATTGTAGGTACCACAACCTCACTTGAAGTAGTGTGGAACCTTGCCGATACCTTTAACGGATTAATGGCAATACCTAACTTTATCGCTTTATTCACCTTGTCGAGCGTAGTTGCCAAACTGACAAAAGAGCACTTTGCAAAAGACTCACACTCTCTTAAATAATTCACTTTCCCTCCCGAATATTCGAGAAAGTTTTCATTAAAAAGGATTAAAGATATGAAAAACAAAAAACTTGCAACCGTATATGCCATCCTTGCAGCTGCACTTTATGCTATCAATATTCCCATAACCAAATTATTGCTTAGTAAGGTTCAACCAACAATAATGGCAGCGTTTTTATATTTAGGTGCAGGAATAGGCTTATTTCTTTATGGAATAGCCGAAAAATCAATAGTAAAAAAGCAGAAAAAAAGAAACCATTTAACCAAAAAGGAAGTACCCTATACAGTAGCAATGGTAGTGTTGGACATTATAGCTCCCATTTTACTAATGTTTGGTGTAGCAATAACCCATTCCGCAAATGCCTCCTTGCTTAACAATTTTGAAATTGTCACCACTTCAATAATTGCTCTCATAATTTTCAAAGAAATAATATCAAAAAGACTATGGTTAGCAATTACACTTGTAACAACAGCCAGCGTAATATTAACCTTTGAAGGCATAGATTCATTTATGTTTAATAAAGGCTCGCTGTTTGTACTGGGTGCTTGCTTATGTTGGGGATTTGAAAATAACTGCACTAAGATGATAAGCCATAAAAGTTCAATCGAAATCGTTGTAATTAAGGGCGTTTTTTCAGGACTTGGAAGCCTTGTTGTAGCGTTTATTGCAGGAGAAAGCCTACCCTCGCTTAAATGGGTATTATGTGTTATGATTTTAGGGTTTGTTGCATACGGTCTAAGCATTCATTTTTATATTATGGCGCAAAAAGAATTAGGCGCCGCAAAGACAAGCGCCTTCTACTCTATAGCACCGTTTTTAGGGGTGCTATTCAGTGTTATAATTTTAAGTGAAAAGCCTAAACTTCAATTTTTTATTGCTTTGTTCATTATGATTATCAGCACATATATTATGATAAAAGACACCTTACATCCCCAAAGCATTGCCGACGCAACTAAAAAGATCAGTTAAAAGGCGCTCACACACTAATCTTCACTTTCTTTACATTATCAAAAAACCCGCTTAAATAGCGGGCTTTTTACTTGCTTGGTAATTCTTTATTGAAGATTCTCTTTTAATTTTAATAATATTACACAACGCCGCGTGACCCGCATCAATAATTATTGTAGGTTGTGCGCCGTATTTAATCTCTGTTTCTACATACTGTTGTTCTAAGCTTGCGCCTATATATAAGCTTAACACCAAAATTAATGCAGATAAAAGCACCGCAAATTTTCTTTTTAGCACAACTACCACCCTTAGTTTATATATACTAAAAATTATGCGGTATTACTAATTGTTAGAATGTTGTAACGGTTTATTATACCTATATAAAGTAAAGGGTTATGATGTTTTCACCATAACCCTTAATTACACTTATTAAATTTCAGGCTCAAAGCACGGCATAAGTTCAAGCTTAAAGCGGCTGTTTTTGTACATTCTGTCAATCTTTGCCTTTTTCTCTTCATCTTCGCAAATGCCTGTACGGATATACTTATCAAGCATTTCATAAGTAAAGCCAAGGTTATCTTCGTCGGTTTTTCCGCAAAGACCATCAATAGGAGTTTTTAGGATAAGATTTGTAGGTAGCCCCAACAATTTTCCAAGTTCCTTAATTTCGGCAACGGTGAGCCTTGAAAGCGGACTAAAGTCACCTGCGGCATCGCCGTATCTTGTTGAATAACCAACATAATCTTCCGAAAGATTACAAGTATTAGCCACTCTGCCATTATGAGATTGACTTACGGCATAAAGAGTAGCCATACGTATTCTTGGCGGAAGATTTATTCTTGTTTGATCGCTCAATTCCAAATCCTTAGGCATTGCATTGTATATTGCGTCCATTGTTTCTTTAATATTTATAGTATAATGCTTTATACCAAGATGCTCTACAAGCTGCTCTGCACAATCAATATCATGTTGTACCCCACAAGGCATAAGCACACCTATAACCCTGTCTTTGCCAAGCGCTTCTACACAAAGGGCAGCTACAACCGAGCTATCCTTACCGCCCGAAATACCCACTATCGCATTACAGTCTTTTCCGTTATTTTCAAAAAAATCTTTAATCCAAGCGACACAGTCTTTTCTGATTTTTTCAATGTCAAACATTTTTAACACCTACATTATATGGTTTTATTTTAATAATTGTATTATATCACATTTAAAAACATTTTTCCACGAATTTTTCAAAAATATAAAACAAATCCCCGAAAGTGCAGTACACTTTCGGGGATAGTTTAAACAAACATTTTCAATAGCGTTCGCTATAACTTAATTACTTAAGCTTCTTAATAATGTCGTTTTGCTCTTGAACCCATTTATCGTTGATACCCTTGTTAGAGTCGATAAAGTTCTTAACCTGAGCGCCGGTGCAGTTTTGAATAGACTTAACTTCACCTTGACCAATTACATTTTCTGATTCGT
This sequence comes from Acutalibacteraceae bacterium, assembly GCA_045119585.1. GTDB lineage: Bacteria > Bacillota > Clostridia > Oscillospirales > Acutalibacteraceae > UBA737. The sequence goes on from JBGVDY010000341.1 coordinate 2,972, forward strand.
AACCATAGTTAATAACCTTATTAGGTTGATTCATACACCAGTTGTAAACTTCGAGGTTTTGCTTGTTACCGAAGTATGTATCCAATGTGTAGTTAGCACCGTCGAGGAAGTATCTTAAGAAGTAAGGTACAGCTTCAACGTTCTTAGCACCCTTAGGAATACCGTAAGCTTCGATTTCACCGTAACCTTGATAGTATTTCTTAAGTTCTTTGTGCTCAGGAATTGGTACGAAGTAGAGAGTCTTATTAGCCTTAAGATCACCGAAGTAAGAGTTCTTATTTCTAGCATGTACTGTAGTACCTACATAGAATGGGCAACCTGCAGCATCAAATAGTTCTTCACGACCACGACCTAAGAACTGGTCTTTGTTATAAAGGTCGCCAAGTTCTTGGTGAACCTTTAACCACTTAGAAGAATTCCAGTTACTGGTCATCTTCTTGCCATCATACTTAAGGTTTGTTATACCGTAAGAAGAAACGTATGAAGGCATATGTCCTTCACCAACGCAACCGAATGCCATACCGTCATCCTTAGCGTCTTCGCACATTTCAAGGAATTTATCCCAAGTCCACTTGCCGGCTTTCCAAAGCTTATAAGGATCTTCATAGTTGTACTTATCGATGATAGCCTTATTGTAGAACATTACGTAAACACCGGAAATATGGGTATTCTGTAGTGTTGTACCGTAAACCTTACCGTTGAAGGTTAAGTTCTTCATCATTGTTTGATCCCAAGCTTCGTCCTTAAAGTCGAACTTAGAAACAGAAATAGGCTGCATATTTTGAATGAAGCTAAGGCTTGCATAACCGATACGAGCCATATCAGGAATATTTTCACCCGAAGCAATTAATGCAGGGAGTTTTGTAAAGTATGTAGAGTAAGAAATTGTGTTCCAAGTAACCTGAATACCTGTTTGCTTTTTGAATGCATCCATAACAGCGGGAGCACCTGTGTATTCAGTAGCAGGGTTCCAGTTGTACATAGTAAGCTTTGTACCGCGGAGTTTCTTAGGCATTGTGGATAAAACGTCTTTCCAAGATTTACCGCCGATTTGATTTTCCTTAGGAACGGTAGTAGTAACCTTGCCGGTAGAGCTTG
>JBGVDY010000342.1:0-1881 GCA_045119585.1 Acutalibacteraceae bacterium
AATGGGAACCACTAACCGCTATATTTAGGTGATGCTCGGGCTTTATTATTTTATTAAACTGACTAACCCAAGTATTTAAATAGGTGATACTGTCACCCATAAAGAGAATTTTCATACTAAACTTCCTTTATACCTTATAAGCCTGACGTGCAATTACGTGGTCTTGATATTCTTTGTCGAGCTCTACAAAGTAAGCACTCCAACCCCAAATACGAACAACAAGCTGTTTGTAGTTTTCGGGATGCTTTTGTGCATCAAGAAGCTGTTCGGTATTAACTGTGTTAAGCTGAAGCTGATGACCGCCAAGCTCAATGTAACGCTTAACTAAGACTGCAACCTTTTCAATGCCATCCGGGTCAGCGAATACACTTTTATGGAATTCTAGGGTTAACGGACCGCCGTTTATAGCGTTTTCGAAATGTTGCTTTGTCATAGAAGCGATAACCGAAACGGGACCCTTAACGTTAGCAAAAAGGCTAACAGAGTAGTTGGTGCCAAATGGTTCTTTAGCACGTCTGCCGTCGGCAGAAGCACCTATTTCGTTAGCGTGCCATAAGTAGAACATAGCGCTGCCTGTGCCTGCTCTGTAGATACCGCCGCGGCAGTTTATTCTACCTTCAAGACATTTTGCAAAGCTATCCAAAAGTGCGGTTGCAATAGAGTCAACATAGTCGTCATTTTTGCCAAGCTTGGGTGTTTCATAACGTAAAATCGGTAAAAGTTCGCTATGGTTTTCAAAGTTGGAATCAATAGCTTCTAATAGGGTTGTTTTATCAATGGTCTTTTCTTCGAAAACATATTTTTTAATAGCTGCCAAAGAGTCTGCACCGGTAGCAATACCTGTACCGTGAATACCAAAGTTATTGTATTTAGAACCTTCAGCTATATTGCAATCCATTAAGACGTTCATAAATGGAGAAGGTACAAACCAAAGGTTTTTAATACCGTCACAAATGCGGTCACATTCGTTATTTATTTCTTCTACAACCTTATCATAGAATTGGTCGTAGGTTTCGCATTCCATAAAGCCGTTGTGTAAAACAGTATCAATAGCCTTAGGGTAAGACATTGCGCCGATATTATCAACGTCTGCGCCAACGTTAGGAATAATAAATTCCCAACAAGCAGCAACGGCATATTCTACAGCATCTTGGTGTTCGTACCCTAATTTTTCAAGTGCAGGGATAACTACGTCATCGTTAGAATATTGCGGGAAGCCGAGACCTGCTTCGGTTAAGTGGGTAGCTTTTACATAAATTTCTTTAGGTGTATTTTTATTTACACGAAGATTGATTTTAGGGTCAATAAGCTTGTTGTTGTAGGAAGCTTCCATACAAAGCTCGGTTAAAATGTTGAAAACATATTCGCCGTTTTGGTCCATACCGCCAAGCATCATGCTTTGACCGTTATCACCTTGCTGTACACCTACGTAAATGTCGCTATCCTTATTAAACGAAAGGAAGAAATCTTCGAGCAATTCTAAAGCGGTTTCACGTGTGTAAACGCCCTTATCCATATCCGCCTTTAAATAGCCTATCATATTCTTATCAAAGCGACCCAAGGTGTTGTGATAGTTACCTTCAAGCCATAAAGCGTAGTGGATAATACGGAAGAACTGTAGTGCTTCACGGAAGTTACGTGCAGGATAGCGCGGAACCTGGGTGAGAATTTCCACAAGGTCATCTCTGCCTTGCTTTTTAGCTTCTTCTAAATATTTGTCAGATAAAGCGATAATATTATCGATAGCACGGCGACTATATTCATCAACTTCTTCACGCTTTTTAAGTAAACCGGTGGAAATTGTATCATAATAGTTTGGAGAGAAGTTAGAAATATATCCCAATTCGTGAATATAGTATTTATCCTTTAATTCCTTCCACT
>JBGVDY010000343.1:0-9494 GCA_045119585.1 Acutalibacteraceae bacterium
TTTCTTGTCTACTTTACTCCTCGCTATAAGCTATTTTTTGCCCCCTGTAGAACAGGGGGTTAACTTTGTCACAGACAAATATAAAACACCCGCTATCCTAAACCTGACAACGGGTGTTATTATTGATTTAATTTTTTAGAATTTTTAATAAATTGGGGAATGGTTCTAACGAACGCTTTAAAATGCCGTGCATTTGCGCTATTGCAATACCGTAATTTGTAACCGGTATGCCTTGTTCGTTACAAAGTGCTAAACGGGATTTCATTTCTGTTTCGTTAAGCATACAACCGCCGCAATGAACAACCAAGGCATACTGCGATAAATCTTCGGGGAACTGACCGCCCGAAGTAAACGAATATGAAAGCTTTTTGCCTGTATAGTTATCAATCCAACCGGGGAGCTTTACTGTTCCAATATCGTTACATTGGCGGTGGTGTGTACAACCTTCCGAAATTAAAATCTTATCGCCATCTTGCAAGCGGTCCAATTTTGCTGCGCCATTTACAACTGTAGCAAGGTCGCCCTTGTAACGGGCAAAAAGAATAGAAAATGAAGTGAGCTGTACCGTTTTTGGCACTTGCTTGTCAACAAGCCCGAACACCTGCGAATCGGTAATAACAAGCTTGGGTGAAGTTTTAAGCGATTCAAGGGCATTTTTAAGTTCGGTTTCACGAACAACTAATGAAACCGCTCTAATATCCAAAAGCTCACGAAGAGTTTGTTGCTGTGGTAAAATAAGTCTTCCCTTAGGTGCGGCGGCATCAATTGGGGTGACAAGTATTACTGTATCGCCCTTCTCTACCAAATCCGAAACAATTTTTCGGTCACTTTTTGAAGCCTTTGCCATAGTGGCAATTTTTTCTTTTAGCTCATTTATACCTATCATGGAGTTTGCGCTAACATAAGCTTCGTTATTAGTGTCATTCGGTATATTAGATAACAAATCCGATTTATTATAAACCGTAATATATGGAAGGCCGCGCTTTATAAAAAGATTAATTAACTCATTATCCGCTTTACTTAGTCCCTTTTGCGCGTCAACAACCAATACTGCAATATCCGTTTGGCGAAGAATTTCTAAAGCTTTTTTAACACGTTGTTCCCCAAGCTGACCTTCATCATCAATACCGGGGGTATCTATAATAACAACAGGACCCATAGGAAGTAGCTCCATTGCTTTTTTAACGGGGTCGGTTGTGGTGCCCTTTACATCTGATACAACCGATAACTGCTGTCCTGTTATGGCGTTAACTAAACTTGATTTGCCCGCATTACGCAACCCAAAAAAGCCAATATGCACCCTTTCGGCAGAAGCAGTAGTGTTAAGGCTCATAATAATCCCTCCTTAATCGATTATGCTTAAAATTTATGTTAGAAACGGAAGTCTCGGCGATTAGAATTTTTAATTTGCTCAATATTTTCTGTAGCGATTTTACATACCTTTTCGGCAGGAATCTTTTGAAGTTCGCGTTCGATAAGCTCAAAGCCTATCTTTTTGGTGTCTTCACTTGCATAGTCTACAAGGTATTCACTAAGTGTCATAAGCGCGTTTGGATGACAGCAGTTTAATATTTGTCCATTTTTGCAAAGACTCATAAAACGGTCACCTGTTCTGCCTTCACGGTAGCAAGCGGTACAGAAAGACGGAATAAAGCCCATCTTCATAAGCCAATTAACAACTTCATCAAGTGTTCTTTGGTCCGAAACATCAAACTGTTCAGAATCGTGGTTGCGTTCTTCTTCGGTATAACCGCCAACCGAAGTGCGCGATGCACCGCTTATTTGCGAAATGCCAAGTCTCAGTGCTCTACCGCGTACCGCTTCACTTTCTCTTGTAGAAATAATCATACCTGTATAAGGAACTGCAATACGAATACAAGCAATGATTTTCTCGAAAATCTCATCAGGAATACCGTTATCAAAAACATCGGGGTCTATATCATCTGCACGCTTAATACGTGGAACGCTAATGGTATGCGGACCAACACCGTGTACTGCCTCTAAGTGTTCAGCGTGCATAAGAAGGCCTGCAAATTCATATTGATATCTTTCAAGACCAAATAATACACCTAAGCCTACGTCGTCTATTCCGCCTTCCATAGCGCGGTCCATTGCTTCGGTATGATAATCATAGTCGTGCTTAGGTCCTGTTGGGTGAAGTTCTAAATAGCTTTCCTTATGGTAGGTTTCTTGGAATAGTATGTATGTACCGATGCCGGCTTCCTTTAGTTTGCGATAATTTTCTACAGTGGTAGCGGCAATATTTACATTTACACGGCGAATTGCACCGTTTTTGTGCTGAATACTGTAAATAGTTTTAATGCTTTCCAATATGTATTCAATTGGGCTATTAACGGGATCTTCACCCGATTCAATTGCCAAACGCTTATGTCCCATATCCTGTAAAGCAATTACTTCGTTGCGAATTTCTTCCTGAGTAAGCTTCTTACGGGCGATATGCTTATTTTTATAATGATAAGGGCAATAAACGCAACCGTTTACGCAGTAGTTTGAAAGGTACAAGGGCGCAAACATAACAATTCGGTTGCCGTAAAAAGCCAATTTAATTTCTTCCGCAAGGCGGTACATCTCCTCCACCTTTTCGGGAATATCACAAGCAAGCAAAACCGAAGCTTCACGGTGGGTAAGACCTTCGCAATGTACACCGCTTGCGGTTATTTTAGGTCTCGCTTTATCGAGTAAGCTATCAATTAAAGGTATGTTGTGTTTGTTTTCTTCTGCATAGCGGATAGTTTCAAGAATTTCTTCATGACTTATAAATTCTTCCGCTTTTAAGGATTTTGGATTATATTTTGCCATTTATTTTTCCTTCTTTCATGTATTAAAAAATCAAAAATTATTGTATTTTTCGGTCACCGCGGTCGGTAACAATTTTATAACCTATAGTTTCCATTCGGCGACTAAGTGCTTCTTTAGCTTGTGCCGATTCATCGCCTGAGAAAATTTTATTATTATATAACTCGTATTTTTTACGAACATTCATAGGTGATAAATTAGGCATTACTACGTTTGCTCCCGCTAAGATTCCCTTTTCCCTACCGTTTTCATCAATAGTACCTAATGCGGTAGTTGCAGGCAGTAAAAGTGTAGGGTCAATAAGCCTTAAAAGTGAAAGCAAAAACAGTGTTAATTCGAGTGTGCCCGACGGGAACTCACAAAACGGTGTTGCCGCGTGCGGGATAAAAGGACCTATTCCACACATAGCAGGGTGAAACTCTTCTACAAACTTTAAGTCCATTGCTAAAGAACGGTTGGTTTGGAAGGGCGCTCCTACCATAAAGCCACAACCCGTTTGAAAACCGATTTCCTTTAGATTATTAAGACATTTAATTCGGTTTTCAAGTAGCATTATTTCGGGGTGCAATTTTTTATATAAATCGGGGTCGGCGGTTTCATGCCTTAGTAAATAACGGTCAGCCCCTGCTTCAAAAAGCACTTTATAACTTTCAAAGCTCCGCTCTCCAAGCGACAAGGTTACCGCACAATCGGGGAATTTATTTTTAATTTTGCTAATTAAACCGCAAAGAAATTCATCGGTAAAGAATGGGTCTTCACCGCCTTGCAAAACGAAAGTGCGAAAGCCTAGTAAATACCCCTCTTCACAGCAGGACATAATTTCTTCTTCGTTTAAGCGGTAGCGTGAACAGTTTTTATTGCTGTGGCGGATTCCACAGTAAAGACAGTCGTTTTTGCATATATTACTAACTTCAATAAGTCCGCGTATATATACCTCATTTCCATAAACCGCTTTGCGCGCCTGCACCGCTTTTTTTGCGGCATATTCAGAAAGCTCACTCGTACGACCGTTAAGTAATAGCTCGTATTCTTCACACGAAAGGCTATGCTTTTCTGACAACTTATCAATAAGTAAAAAAAGTTTATTTTTCATTTGTAATCACATTAGAGTAGGCAGTTTTTACGCTGACGCCCTGAATCTTGCCAATTTTTCCCGTAAGAGCGGATATTGTATCCTGCGGAGCATCGATAGCGATTGAGACAATGTTTATATTTTTTTCTCTATAAGGAAGCCCCATCCTACCAATAATATAGCGACCGTATTCGTGCAATAATGCATTTAGTGCTTCTACCGAGCCTAACTCTTCTACAATAATGCCCATAACCGCAACTCGTGTTTCCATAATATTTCTCCTTTAAATAACAAAAACCGCATCAGGCTATGATGCGGTCAGATATACCATAATATTCAATCTTTATCTGTGCATCTTTCACCCGGAAAACCGTAAATAATTTACGGAAGTCTTCATGTCAGATTTCAAGTTTAATATAACATATTTTATTTACCGTGTCAATAGAGTAAAAAAATAACAGTCGTAAAACGACTGTTATTTTATCTTTTCAATATCATAAGGTGTAGTTTGATATACAAAATAGTTAAGCCAGTTTGAGTAAAGCAAATTAGCATGTGAGCGCCAAGTTACAACAGGCTTATTTTCGGGATTATTTTCAGGGAAATAATTTTTTGGTATATCAATAAGTTTGTTTTGGCTCAAATCTCTAAAATACTCATTAGCCAAAGTTTCGGCATCGTATTCAGAATGGCCCGTTATAAAAATTTGCTTGCCGTTTTTGGTGGCTAACGCATAAATGCCCGCTTCTTCAGATGATGATAAAATTTTAAGCTTTTTGCACTTTTTAACCTTTTCATCATCAATTGTTGTATGTCTTGAATGTGGCACCATAAATTCATCGTCAAAGCCACGGAATAAAATCGAATTTTTATAATCAACCTTATGCGGAAAAACACCAAACATTTTTGCAGGCAATACCTTTTTATCAATACCAAAGTGATAATAAAGACCTGCCTGCGCACCCCAACAAATATGGAAGGTGCTATGAACATGGGTTTTAGTCCACTCCATAATTTCGCATAGCTCTTGCCAATATTCAACATCTTCGAACGGCATAAGCTCAACAGGTGCACCTGTAATAATCATACCGTCAAAGGTAAGGTGCTTTACGTCGTCAAAGGTTTTATAAAAAGCCAGCATATGCTCTTGCGGAGTATTTTTTGAAAGATGGCTTTTTGTGTGTATAAGTTCTAACTCTACCTGTAAAGGTGAGTTACCTAAAAGACGTGACAACTGTGTTTCTGTTTCAATCTTTTTAGGCATAAGATTTAGAAGCAATATTTTTAAAGGACGAATATCCTGTGTTATGGCGCGAGTTTCGGTCATAACAAAGATATTTTCGTCATTTAAGGTTTTTACTGCCGGTAAATCATTTGGTATTCTAATAGGCATTTATATTTTTCCTTTTAATTAAATTTTATCAAGGGCTTGCTTTATATCTGCAATAATGTCTTCGCTTTCTTCGATACCGCAAGAAAAACGCACCAAATCAGGGGTAATACCTGCTGCCATAAGCTCATCATCATTCATTTGACGGTGTGTAGCATTAGCAGGATGCAAGCAACATGTACGTGCATCAGCAACGTGGGTTGCAATAGTAGCTAACTTTAACTCTTTCATAAAGGCTTCAGCTGCAGCTCTGCCACCCTTAACACCGAAGCTTACAACGCCACAACCGCCGTTTGGCATATATTTTTGTGCTAATTCGTAGTTCTTATCACCTTCTAAGTGCGGGAATCTAACCCAAGAAATACGGTCGTCACTTTGCAAGAATTTAGCAACTGCCAATCCGTTTTCATAATGCTTTTTAATGCGAAGGTGTAAACTTTCAAGACCTAAATTTAAAACGTAAGCGGTTTGTGCTTGCTGACAACAACCAAAGTCACGCATTAACTGTGCAGTAGCCTTTGTAATATAAGCGCCTTCTAAACCGAAGCGTTCGGTATAGGTAACACCGTGATAGCTATCATCAGGTGTGCAAAGTCCCGGATATTTATCAGGATATTTAGTCCAATCAAATTTACCCGAATCTACAATGCAACCACCAACAGCGCTGCCGTGACCGTCCATATACTTAGTAGTAGAATGAATTACAATATCTGCACCCCATTCAATAGGACGGCAATGTACAGGTGTTGCAAAGGTATTATCAACAATAAGCGGTACACCGTGCTTGTGTGCCATAGTGCTAAAGCGTTCAATATCTAATACATTCAAAGCAGGGTTAGCAATAGTCTCACCGAAAACTGCCTTGGTATTAGGTTTAAATGCAGCTTCAAATTCTTCATCACTGCAATCGGGTGTAATAAATGTAAAATCTATACCCATACGCTTCATAGTAACGGCAAAAAGGTTATAAGTACCGCCATAAATAGCAGAAGATGCAACTACGTGGTCGCCGGCTCCCGCAATATTAAAGATTGAAAAGAAGGATGCTGCCTGACCTGAAGAGGTAAGCATTGCGGCAGTACCGCCTTCCATCTCGCAAATTTTAGCTGATACATAGTCGCAAGTAGGGTTTTGAAGACGGGCATAAAAATAGCCCGAAGCTTCTAAATCAAAAAGCTTACCCATATCTTCGCTGGTATCGTATTTATATGTTGTGCTTTGATAAATCGGAATTTGGCGTGGCTCACCGTTTTTAGGCTGATAACCACCCTGTACGCATTTTGTACCAAGTTTTGTATTTTTCATAATCAATTACTCCAAGCCGAATATTTTTTTTGCGTTCATATTAAGTATACTATTTATTTCAGATGTGTCAAGAGAAAGACTTAAAAAATATTCAATTTCCTGTCTTTGTGACCACATAGGATAATCGGTACCAAACAATACTTTTTCGGCGCCGTATTCTCTTATAATTTCCTTTGCAGTTTCGGGTTTTAGGTAGAAAAAGGAAGAAGAACAGTCAACATAAAAGTTTGGCATATCCTTATATTCCTTAACGGCATCCTGCCAGATTGACCAACCGCCCAAATGTGCGCCTATAACCTTTAGTCCTTTATAAATCTCTAAAATAGGCAACATTCGGTTAGGGTTAGAATAATCGTAACGGTTATCCCCTGTGTGTATTAGCATTGGTAAATTATTTTCTTCGCATAATTCGTAAATTTTAAGGCAACGATAGTCATCTAGCTTAAAGGCTTGAATATCGGGGTGTAATTTAACACCCTTAAGCCCTAATTTTAAAATGTTCTGAACGTCGCCCTTAATATCGGCGCTGTCGGGATGCAAGGTGCCAAGACCTGTCATCATTCCGCCCGAATTTTCTACTTCAGTTGCAATAAAACGGTTTATGCTTTCAACCTGCTTTGGAGTGGTTGCTACAGACTGAACGATAAAATGGTCAATGCCTGCTTGCTTACCACTCTCTATAAGGTCTTCAACCGTGCCCTTACCTACCGATTTTGTACTGTAAAAATTATCGGTACCGCCCACTGCCTTTTGGGCAATTTTTTCAGGGTAAATATGGCAATGCGAATCTATTGTAAAAATATTATTTATCATAGTCCTAACTTCTTAGCAGCATCTTCGCGCATTTTGTATTTAAGAATTTTACCTGCCGCATTCATTGGAAATGCATCTACAAACTCGATATAGCGCGGCACCTTATGGCGAGCCATATTTGCGGCGATATATTGGCGCATCTCATCCTCGGTCATACTCTCACCCTTTTTAAGAATAATGCAAGCCATAATTTCTTCGCCGTAGGTTTTATCGGGCACACCAATAACCTGAACGTCGCTTACCTTATCGCAGGTGTATATAAATTCTTCAATTTCCTTAGGATAAATATTTTCACCACCGCGAATAATCATATCCTTTAAGCGACCTGTAATGCGGTAGTTACCGTTTTCATCCTTACAAGCCAAGTCGCCTGTATGAAGCCAACCGTCAGCATCAATTGCTTCGGCTGTAGCCTTAGGCATTTTATAGTAACCCTTCATTATGTTGTATCCACGAGCCACAAACTCGCCGTTTACACCCACAGGGCAATCTAAACCTGTTTCTGGGTCAACAATTTTACATTCAACATTAGCAAATGCGCTACCTACAGTTTCGGTACGAACCTCCAAAGAGTCAAAATAACTGCTCATAGTACAACCGGGGGATGCTTCTGTTTGACCGTAAACCGAAACGATTTCTTTCATATTCATAACTTCGGTAGCCTTTTTCATAAGGTCGGCAGGACAGTTTGCACCCGCCATAATACCTACACGCATATATGAAAAATCGGTTTTCTGGAAATCGGGGTGGTTCATCATAGCGATAAACATTGTAGGCACACCGTTAAATGCGGTAATATGCTCGTTATTAACGCAAGAAAGTGAAGACTTAGCCGAGAAATAAGGCATAGGGCACATTGTGGCACCGTGTGTCATGGAAGACGTCATAGAAAGCACCATACCAAAACAATGGAACATTGGCACTTGAATCATCATTCTGTCAGCAGTAGAAAGCTCCATTTGGTCGCCTATATACTTACCGTTATTAACAACGTTATAGTGTGTAAGCATTACGCCCTTAGGGAAGCCTGTAGTACCTGACGTGTACTGCATATTACATACATCGTCTTTATCTACTGCAGCCGCCATACGGTAAACTTCGCTTACGGGTACACGTCCCGATAATTCGATTGCTTCATTCCAAGTAAGGCAACCCTTTTGCTTAAAGCCTACGGTAATTGCATTTCTGAGGAATGGAAGACGTTTACTGTGAAGCGGAGTACCCGGCTTAGTGTTTTCAAGCTCAGGGCAAAGCTCGGCGATAATATCACCATAACGGCAGTCCTTAGCACCCTCAGTCATAATTAAGGTGTGGGTATCTGATTGTCTCAAAAGATACTCAATTTCGTGAATCTTATAAGCGGTATTTACAGTAACAAGTACTGCGCCTAATTTAACGGTTGCCCAAAAGGCAATATACCACTGCGGAACGTTAGAAGCCCATACTGCAACGTGGGTACCCGCCTTAACACCTAAGGCAATCAAGGTGCGCGCAAAGGTATCTACATCATCGCGAAATTCACTATAGGTTCTTGTATAATCAAGAGTAGTGTATTTAAAAGCGTATTGGTCGGGAAATTCTTCTACCATACGGTCAAGAACTTCCCCGAAAGTACAGTCAATTAGGCGGTTCTTTTCCCAAACGTATCTACCTGTATGAGCGCGGTTATAATAAAGCGAATTATCACTACGCGATACGTCACCCCACTGCTTCATATAGTTTACAAAGTGTGAGAAAATAATCTCCATATCATCTAATTCTTTACACCAGTCGGGTGTCCATTCAAGAGATACAAAGCCGTCAAAATTGATTGAGCGAAGACCTAACATCATATCATCAATAGGCATCTCACCTTCACCAATCAGGCAAAATTCGTTGCCGTTTTCAGTTTTAACAGCGTCCTTAATATGCACGTGCTTTACGTAAGCACCCAAGTTTTTTATGGTAACTTCGGGAGTTTCGTCCGCATCAAAATATGTAGCATACATATCCCAAAGGGCTGCCAAATTATCATGTGCAAAGCTATCAAGCAATTCACAAAGCTTGGCAGTATTTGCAAAAATACCCGAGGTTTCAACCAAAATAACAATATTTTTT
>JBGVDY010000344.1:0-4807 GCA_045119585.1 Acutalibacteraceae bacterium
TAAGAAGAAAGAGTTACTCGCTGTTGCTGATTTCTCTGCTTGGCCGGCAATTAAGCTTGAAAATATTGCACGACTGGGTGTTGCTATTGACCAGCTTATTGAAGATTATGATTTACAGGCTCTTGCATTCCGTTGTTGGAATGAATTACAGCTTCGCTACGGTGTTGCACCCTGCGTACTTATGGGTATACTTAATGAACGCGGTATAGCTGCTGCTTGTGAACTTGATATTACAAACGCTGTTATGATGCGCGCTATGGGTCTTGCTGCAAATTGGCCTGTTGTTCTTCTTGACGTTAACAATAACTATAAGGATGATATGAATAAGGGTATCTTCTTCCATTGCGGACCTGCTCCTATCTCTATGATGGAAGGAAAGGGCGTTATTGAACAGCATCTTATGTTCAAGAAGTCTTACGGCGATGGCAGCGGTGTTGGTCTTAACGTTGGCAAGCTTATAAGAGGCGACGTTACTGTTGGTAGCTTTAAGACTGAAGATGGCAACCTTTGCGCATTTGTTACCGAAGGTAAGTTTACAGAGGATGAAATTCCTGAAGAATTCTTTGGTATGGGTGCTGTATTTGAAAAAGAAAACGCAAACGAAATGTTTAACTATATGGCACGTAACGGCTATCGCCACCATGCTGCTATTACCAAGGGTAATTGGGCTGAATCTGTAAGAGAAGCATTTGATAATTACCTTGGCTATAATATTGATTTAATTTAATTGAAACATAAAGGAGAAAAAATATGTTAGTATCATTAACCGAACTTATGAAGGATGCCGAAGAAAAAGGTTATGCCGTTGGCGCATCTAACGCTGTAAGTTTTGAATCATTAAGAGCAATTATTGCCGCTGCAGAAGAAACAGGCAAGGGTGTTATTCTTAATCATGCCGAAGTGCATTTCCCGATTATGCCTTTAGAAGTTATTGCTCCTATTATGGTAGATATGGCTAAAAAAGCAAAGGTTCCGGTATGTGTTCATTTAGACCATGGTAACTCTTTGGAAACCTGTATGAAAGCAATTCAGTTAGGCTTTACTTCTGTTATGCTTGACGTTTCCGGCTTGGATTATGAAGAAAACGTAGCTCAAACTGCGCTTATGTGTCGTCTTGCTCACAGCGTAGGCGTTACTGTTGAAGCAGAGCTTGGTCATATTTTCCAATCTGATATTGGTGTTGGTGAAGCAGGCGAACAAGAAACTCTTGAGTCTTTTGCAAGCGCAGAAGACGTTTATACAGATCCTGATATGGCTAAAGATTTTGTTGAACGTACAGGTGTTGACGCATTGGCTATCGCTTTTGGTACTGCCCACGGCGTATACCAAGTTAAGCCAAAGCTTGACCTTGACCGTATTAAGCTTATTAAAGAAAAAATCAACGTTCCTTTCGTAATGCACGGTGGTTCGGGTCTTACCAAGGAAGAGTTCCAAACCTCTATACGTAACGGTATTCGTAAGATTAACTACTACACATATATGGCACTTGCAGGCGGTAAGGCTATAAAAGACTTTATCGAAAGCAAGGGTGAAGGTGATAACGTATTCTATCACGATATCCCCGGTATCGCTATGGAAGCAATGAAAGAAAACGTTAAGGAAGCTATCAATATCTTTAGTTTAGAGGTGTAATCGAGTGAGCAATACTAAAAAAGGTATTACGGTTGCAGGTTCGCTTATTGCGGACATCTTTTACGAAATCGACACCTACCCCAATCAAGGCTTTTTGGTATCAGTTCGTGATACAAGCCTTAATATAGGCGGTACTGGTAATATGATTTTGGACCTTGCAAAATTTGATAAAGACCTTACAGTAAAGGTTTGCGCCATAATTGGTAACGATAACGGCGGTAAGCACTTACAAAAGGTTTTGGCAGGGTTCCCTAATATTGATACCCAAAACGTTACTATTGAAGAAAATAGCTCGGTAACATTGGTTATGAATGCGGCAGATACTAAGCAACGCACATTCTTCTTTGTTCCTGAAGCTAGTGATAAATTTGGTATAGATTATATCAATTGGGATACTGTAGATACAAAGATTTTCCAGCTTGAATACCTGCTTTTAATGAAAAAGGTAGACTCACTTGATGAAGAATACGGTACCCACGGTGCACGTATTTTGGCAGAAGCCAAAAAGCGAGGAATGATAACTTCAATAGACGTAGTTTCCGAGCAGAGTGACCGCGCTAAAAATATTGTTAAAGCGGCGCTTAAGTATACTGATATTTGTTGTATAAATGAATCGGAAGCTGAAGCTGTAACAGGCGTGGCTATGACTGAAAATGGTGGTATTATTGCCGAAAGAGCATTTGAGGCTATTGAAAAAATCCATGAACTTGGTGTTTCTAAGTGGATTGTTATTCACGCGCCCAAGTGTGGATATGGTTACGACTGTGAAACAGGTGAGAGGTTTGTGGTGCCAAGTCTTAATTTACCAAACGGCTATATTAAGGGCTCTACAGGTGCCGGCGATGCTTACTGTAGCGGCATTCTTTACGGTGCTCACGAAGATAAAACTTTAGAAGAGGCTATGAAGTTTGCTAGAGCGAGTGCAGCTTGCTCATTGTCTGAAAATAACGGTACCGACGGTATGCGCTCGGCCGATAAGGTTATTGCCTTAGAAAAAGAGTTTGGCGAGCTTGAACTATGATTTGCATCTGAAAATCAAATATTAAATTGTTTAATGTAAATATCTTGCCAAAGGATATTGCCATGAACACTGCTCCCTCTTAAGAGGGAGCTTTTTTATTTAACGTCCTTAGGATACGCTTAGTGGATAATTTTGCAATAACACTTTTATCAACTTATACTAATTTTTTTGAATTTGTAATAATAAATTTGACTTTTTATCCAAAAAATATTATAATTATTATGATATTTAGCCTTTTAAAACATAGGCTTACTAAAAAAACGAAAGGAAATTTTTTTATGAAACAAAAAATTTACAAGCTTTGTAGTGTTATGTTTACATTAGCAATTGTGTTATCTACTTGTATTTGCGCAATTAGTACAGTATCCGCTACTGAAGCAACAAACAGTGGCGTGCCACAAAACGTAACTTATTATGTTAAAAATGGTGGCACAGGTGATGGCAAAACTGCCCAAACACCGGCGGCAAACGTTGGCGCAGTTATTGAGACTATAAATGCCGACGGTCTTGATGCCGATGATGTTGCTACAGTCCTTATTATGAAACGCGATGATTATAATTATCAAACTGCCGGTATTCATAATATGGCTTATTGGAACGTTTACAATACCGCTGCACCCGCGCATACTGCAAAGTTAGTAGTAAAACCTTATGATACAAGCGTTGTTACTTATCTTGTTTCTTCCGATACTTTAGGTAAAAATAGCGAGTTTATATTAGGCGGTCCTACTAAATTTGATAATTTAACCTTAGTTTGTCCCCGTTACACAGAATCCGTAGTTGCGGCAAACGGAAACAATTTAACTTTTGGTAAGGATATTGCATTTGCTTGTTATCAAAGTTGGAGTGTACCAGCTAATACCGAGGCTGCTACTTTTAATCTATCCAAAAAAACTGCTTTAGGTGTAGCTACCGAAAGCTATAGTATTTCCAATAAAGATGACAATTCAGTTGCTGACTCAATTACTGTTAATTTTGAAAATGCATATAAAAGCACTGATAAAACAACATCGTTTATTATAGGTTCTCCTTCTCACGCTGTAGGCATATACAAAAAAGACATTAACGTGATTATGAACAACAGTGGTATAGATGCAGATATCTATTTTGGCGACGGTCATGAAAGTTCAGGAACCACAACAGTTGAAGGAAATATTAATATCAATATTAAAAAAGCTACAGGTGTTCAACTATATAATGTTAATTCCAAAGGAATCGTTCTTCGTCCTGTTACTGCGAACGCAGTTCAAATAATTGCAAGCTCGGGCGAATTCCAAGGCAAAGTTGAAAATTTTACAAACGTAACCTTAGCGAAAGGCGCTTATTATATAAACAATATAAGCGGAGACCCCAATTTAATTGATTTCACCGAAACCGCAGGTACATTTAAAGTGACTTCAGAAAATGACGTAAAGGCTACTTCGGCTGCAGGAGTAGAATATTATTCTGAAAACGGGTTACTTACACTACCCGCAGGAACATATACAGTTGGTGAAGAAGTTCCACCTGTTACAAAAGATTATTATGTACAGTATGGTGGCAAAGGTGATGGTCGCTCAATTGAAGCGCCTGCTAAGGACGTTGCTGCAGCTATAGTTTCTATTAATGAAGATGGTTTAAGAAATGTTGATACCGCTGTTGTTAACATTATTCCCAGTACTCAGCGTAACCTTAATAATGGCAAGAGCTTTGGTAAAATTAACGGCGAAACAGTAAATCTTGAACACGGATATGCTGCTTGGAGTGATGACGGTACAGTACCTGCTTATAATGCAACCTTGCTTGTACAAGGCTATGGAGATGAAGAGGTTTATTTAGCTTATGAAAGTAATGTTGGTGCAAATACCAATATGCAGTTTAACGGTACTACAATATTAAATAATATTACTCTTTTAGCTGTAAGAAACCGCTGGCGTCAAATTGAGCATAACGGAAATAGTATTACCTATGCTGCAGGCACAAAGTTTGCTTACTTCCCATACAGTGTTTACGACTCAAATCTAGTATATAATTATTCTAAAATTACGCCATATAATGTTTTAGCTACATATTTTGCTAAAAACAGTAACTCTACATACAATAAAGATTTTACCGTAATTTATGAAACTGATGTTTCCTGCAGCACCACAGACGAAAATAATACTTTCTTCTTGG
>JBGVDY010000345.1:0-2917 GCA_045119585.1 Acutalibacteraceae bacterium
TCGCCGTCAATATCCAAAATTTCACCGATGCAGTACAAATTTTTACAATCGTTGCTTTCCATAGTTTTCGGATTGAAATGTGTAGTATCAAGTCCTCCCGCAGTCACTTGAGCACTGGCAAAGCCCGTTGTTCCCGTAACAGTAAACTGCATATTTTTGATAATATCGGCAATTGCCCCCGCCTTACTGCACAAAGTGCTTGCTTTATCGGAAAGTTTATATCCTGCCATTTTCAAAACAACCTGACCCACACGTTTGTTAAACATACCGGTAAAGAACTCTTCTAAAGAACGATTAGCAAAACGCATCGCCCTATCTTCAATTATATAGCATAGTTCTTCGAATGTAGTGTCAGGCATAATATCAAGGCTAATTAAATTTCCATCATTTTTAGAAACTTCACGTGATACCTGCATTATAGGTGGTCCCGAAAGACCATAATCAGTAAATAAAACCTCACCAAAATCCTGACGAAGTATCTCGTTGCCTTTCAGTACACTTACATTGGCATCAAGCTTAATACCTTTAAGTTGTTTCGTGATATCGTTATTTGTTTTTATTTGTACGATTGATGGTTGCGGTTTCACTATGTTAAAGCCGGCTTTTTTAAGGATATCAAGCATCTCACCATCGCATCCTAACTTTTCACCACCTGCAAGACCACCTGTAGCAATTATAACGTTCTCGGTTATGAAGCTTAACTTATTGGATAGTATTTTATAATTTTTACCCATTGTATTAATACCGTTAACCTTTAAATCGGTATGAATAGCAACACCTAATTCTTCCGCTGCAAAGCGAAGACAATCCACCACTGAACCCGCCTGTAAGGATGCAGGATACGCTTTATCCCCTTCATATATAAATGGAATACCTATATTATAAAAGAACTTTTCACAAACCGATAAATTATATTTTTCTAAAGCGTATTTACAAAAATCCTTATGCTCGCCGTGATAACGGTCTAAAGTAATATTTTTATTAGAAATATTACATCTACCGTTGCCTGTGGTTATAAGTTTTTTACCAACGCGCGGCAAACTTTCAAAAATGCGTACACTCTTTTGGGGTGCCAACTGTTTTATAGCAATAGCTGCGCAAAGCCCTGAAGCACCGCCACCTATTATAATTACGTCCGTTTTCATACAAATAATTCCTTATACATATATAGTATACAAATGATACCATAATTTTTTGCGATTTACAAGCAAAAGAAAATCCCGACCTTTCAGTCGGGATTTAAAAATTATGCTTCTACTGATTCTTTTTGTGCTTCTTGTAATTCCTTATCATAAGAAATCATAGGCTTAATATCCTTTTTACGGATCTTACGGTCAACGTAGTTTTTAACAATCTTCATAACCAATGGAGTAAGTACCAATACACCAATAAGGTTAGGCACCATCATAAGACCGTTAAAGGTATCCGAAATATCCCAAGCAAGACTTGAAGTAAGTACTGCGCCGAAGATAACGGTGATAACGTGGATAATACGGAAAACAAAGGTTGTCTTTGCGCCAAAGAGATATTCCCAAGCCTTTGAGCCGTAGTGTGACCAGCCAAGAACGGTAGTGAATGCAAACAAGAACATAGCAATAGCAACAAAGCGTTGACCGATATTTCCCCAAGAAAATACTTGATTGAAGGCACCGCCTACGAGAGTTGCATCAGAAAGGCCTGCAGCAATTTCACCTGTTTCAACGTTGAAAACGCCACCCTTAAGACCGCCTGAAGTAAGAACAACCAAAGCGGTCATGGTGCAAACCACCATTGTGTCAGCGAATACTTCGAATATACCCCACATACCTTGCTTAACAGGTTCCTTAACGCTTGAGTTAGAGTGTACCATAACTGAAGAACCAAGACCTGCTTCGTTTGAGAATACACCACGCTTAAAGCCGTTGGTCATAGCAACAATAACGCCACCGATACCACCGCCAACGAAAGCTTGAGGCTTGAATGCGTTTACGAAGATTGCCTTAAATGCAGGAAGAATAGCATCGTAGTTGATGCCGATAATCACAAGACTTCCTACTACGAATAATACTACCATAAAAGGAACGATTTTTTCAGCAACGTTTGCAATTCTTTTAAGACCGCCAAGTGTGATAAGCGCGGTCAAAGCCATAATTACAACACCTATTAAAATATTGTAAAGTGATATACCGCCAAGAACTTCAACAGAAGAAAGTGCTTTTACATCAAAAGCAGCAGCCACGTTAGCAACAATCTTGTTAACCTGACCCATACTACCGATACCGAAAGAAGCGAGCATTGTAAAGATACAGAAAAGTAATGCTAAAACTCTACCAATCCACTTGCAGCCTTTTTTCGCGCCAAGACCGTCACGCAAGTAGTACATTGCACCGCCTGACCATTCGCCGTTTTCGTTTTTGCGGCGATAGTAGATACCTAAAGCATTTTCAGCAAAGTTGGTCATCATACCAAAGAATGCGGCAACCCACATCCAGAAAACCGCACCTGCGCCACCTAAGCAAATAGCTGCTGCAACACCTGCGATGTTACCTGTACCTACTGTAGCAGCAAGAGCTGTACAAAGTGCCTGGAAGGGTGAAATAGTACCTTTTTCTTTTGTGTGACCGATAACGTCCTTCTTGAAAAGACTACCGATTGTGTTTTTCCACCAATGGCCTAAGTGTGAAATTTGGAATACCTTTGTGCAAAGGGTTACGATAATACCTGTACCGATAAGTAAAGCTAAACCGAATATACCCCATACAACGCCATTGATACTGCCGTTGATTTCTGCAATTTTGTCTAACATTTTTTCTTCTCCTTTTTAGACATTCTTAAATTTATTGAATACCGTTTTATAAAAATGGAACTTCAAAACAAAAATTCCGAGTCAATAAAAAGACTCGGAAAAGATAACAAATTATATACCCTTTGTCCTTTT
>JBGVDY010000346.1:0-7827 GCA_045119585.1 Acutalibacteraceae bacterium
AAAGATGTAGGGTAATCTGTACCCCACATACACCGCTTCGCCCCGATTCTCTTTAAAATATATAGCATAGCGGTAGGCTCACAAATAGCCGAAAAATCGAACCATACGTTTTCGTAGGGTATAAGCTTGTCTACAGTATCGAATACCGTCCATGCCGCAAAAGCTCGTGCCGCATGGGCTAGAATCAATACCGCGTCAGGATATTTTTTAGCCATTTTTATAATATAATTAAGATTATCGGGATGTGCCAATGCTTCGTCCTTCACCATATGAAGCGTAATTGCAAGCTTTTTTTCACTCGCCATTATCCATGCAGCTTCGGGCAAATATTCTTCTATATTGGCATACATATTATCAGGCCTGTCGGCATAAATACAATAACATTTTAAAGCGCGGATATTTTTATGAACAAAACGTTTCTCTATATCGGCAACATTATCCGATGGCAAAACCATTATTTCTGCAACGTTGTCGGTATATTTATCTAATTGCGAGCGAACAAACTCAACCGAGTTATCCATTTCAATAGGTTTTTTAAGCTCGTCTTGGGGAAAAACTATACCGTTGCAACGCACTATTCTATCCTTAGTAAAAAACTTGATGTCGCGATAATAGTCATCAAACGTAGTGTAATCACAAGAATCGGTTTTCAAATGAGCAATATGCATATGCGCATCAAACAATTTTTCAGGTAAAAAATCGTCAATTATTTTTGCAATTTCTCTTTCACGCCCACTAAAAGCATACTCGTTCATAGCTTTTCTCCTATCTTTTACATAAATTAATTATACCACCGCACATAAAAAAGTCAATGACCGCAAGCCGTTTTCAACTAACAAAAAAGACACGCTCATCGCCTATTCGTCCCTTTTATGTGTTGCATTTATAAAAAATCCAACTTATAATATAAGCATACACTTTTTAAAAGGAAGGTTTGTTATGGCAAAATCGGTTTTAAAACTTGATATGCAGCGCAATATTGTTGATGGCTCACCCGAAGAATTGCGAAAAGCAATTAAAAACGGTGCTAATCTTAGAATTTTTACAAGCTTTAAGCACAATGAACACATTGATACCGCATCAAATAATGACGAAATGATTCATGAGGTTTCCGATTTCCCCGCAACCTACCTTATCAACGATAAATGGGCTTGCGGTATGATGACCTTGCGTCAACCCGTAACCTTGCCCGACCGCTTTGGCGATAGGGCGTCAATGTCGTTTTTTATGTATAACGAAAACGGGCTTCAAGCCTGCGCTAGGCCTTACCTTGATGGCAACGGATATTTTGAATGTACCGATGCTACTCCTGTCGACCCGTTCAAAACAGACGCAGAAGAAAAACCTATGATTCATATGCACGATATCGACAGTATGGATGATAGCCCCAATTCTAATATTCGTAATTTTATATATGATTTTTATTCTTACGATTTTTTAGTTCAGGATGATTGGACCGAAGTTTTAGCCCACGATGAAAACGGCAACGTGATTTCAGGCTCAGCAGAAGCGCTTGATAAAGCATCTAACGCAGGATTCGAGATAAAGGTTGCCATCAGCGGAATTTGCGACAGTATGTGTGAAAGCGGTAATAAACTACCGCACGAGCTTTTTATTGAAACAGGACCGCATTACTACTATAGCAAAAGTGGTTTTATGGTAGTTGAAACAAGACCCTTTGTTCGAGTACGCCCCGAAATACCAATGACGTATAAAAAAGGCAACTGGGATTTTGGTTGGGCGATTGCCAGAAGTGACGGCCACGTTGCAGGACTCTTTTACGACCCTTACACCCTTAAGATTCGCAAGACCTATTCGAAACACGCTATGCGTTGGTTTGTTCGACAAAAATAAACAAAACGGAACAGTTTTTAAAACTGTTCCGTTTTTTCGCTAATCACAAAGATTAATAACGTCAATTCTGTTAATAGAATTATCGGTAGTATTATATACCGTAACCTTTGCATATTTTTCGTAAATTTCGAAAGCTGCATACTTATCATGTGTCATTGAAACGTCATAATCGTATAGTCCTTTATATTTAAAAAGAGTGAAATTACTATTATGCTCGTGTCCGTTAAGGTATAGCTTTATACCGTACTTTTTGCAAAGTGACTCTATTTTACCAAGTCCCGTTTCAGGAAGTATTGGTGCACTTAGCTGTTGCGATATACCAAAATGGTTGCATAAAACAATATGCAAAGCACCGTTTTTCTTTGCTTCTAATATAGATTTTTCCACAAACTCAAGCATCTCTTCAATAATTATTCCATAAGACATATAACTTGAATATTCGTGCGCTACAGAAAAGTTAACAGCAGGATATCCGCCATATTTTGTGGAAAAGGCGATAAACGCCACCTTTTCACCATCCTTGTTTTGGCTATACCAAAGCTTTTTATTAAAAAAGCGCGTATCCATTGAAGTATCGTGGTTACCTTGAAGCTCGTAATGTGGAATTTTGCCCAATTGCCTATTATCAATAGGATTCAAAGGGTCGCAAATAGTAAGCTTCTTTATTTCTTCAAGATAAATATCGTAATCAGTTTGATAAGTGGCGGCGTATCCGTCATCAATATTATCTCCAAGGCTTAAAACGAAATCGAATGGCGAGCTCTTATGTAGTTCTTCCAAATGTGCAAATACATTATAAAGCCAATTATAATTTTCCCATTCGTACCTTACCCCAATATGCGAATCCGCCATTACGGCAAACCTTGTTATAAGCTTTCCAAAATCAATATTTTTCAGTTCTTCTTTCGAGATGACAGTTAACATTGCGGGATTTTTGTCAGAAGGCTTTTCCTCTAACTTAATTCCATTATAAAAATTAGCGCTAACACAAGCAGGTCTGCCGTCGGCTAAAGACTCAAAACTTTGGTCGGGAATTATAATTTCATCACTGGTACGCTTTGCGATTTCGTTATAACTCATACCCCATTTTCCAAAGCAAAGTAAAAGTGTTGCTATTTTTTGGCGTGTAGCGCTCGCATCAATCGGCTTTTCGCTTTCCCATTTTACCGTTATATCAGAAGTTGTAAAATAAGCCACGTCTTTATATGCACCACCACGCCATTTTGTTGTATGGTTTACTGTGGTTTTTATGTCTTCAATCGGTAAATCGCCGAAATAATATAAAACGTAGTTGACGTTTTCTAATCTAAACTCGCCACTGCTTGCAACCGCATTTTCAAGAAAAACGTCAACGACATAGCGCCTAAAATGGCTACGCTTATCGTGACTGTCTTCAGGGACACCAAGAAAATGTGACTCCAAAATATAGGCAGGGCCGTCAGTGAAAATACTGTGAAGCGTAGTATTTCTATCGGTAGAAATATTCATAAAACCGTAGTTTAAATCTTTATAGATATTCCATCCCAAAAAGGAAGGCTTTTTTTCGCTTAATCTTGGCAGCAATACAGACTCATTTTCTGTTACTTCCAAAGTCTTGCAATCTTCGTTTTGCTTTAGTTCGAGTTTAATCATTGATAAACGCCCCTGTTGTGCTAATCAAAATCAATTTTAAGATAATTTAATAAGTGCTTCGGCTATACGTTTAGATAAAACACTCTTTGAAACGGGATGAATCATATCGTTTTCACAAACGTCCCTACTAATAACCGTAGCAACCCCCGAAATCTTCTTTTCTATATTTTCCTGCGCTTGTTGAATCAAAGACCAACCGGGTCTGCCTTCTATTTCTGTATAGTCGGCAATCTGAACAACTACAAACGGAAGTTTTTCGTTGCAAAAATCCTTGCGCCAAGTATCAATTAAAATACGCAACTCTTCTGCATAAACCTTTCCTTCTTCAAATGAAGTATCACTTTCGCCTTGATACCAAATAACGCCCGTGAGCGAATACGGAATAATTTTTGAAAGCATTTTTTCGTAGAGCATACCGTCGCCGTTCCAACTGCTGTATGGCTCGAAGAAATGGTCCGGAAATTTATGCTCGGGTGCGAGTGCAATTCCATTATTTTCAAACGTTCCGCGCGGCACCCAACTTTCAATTACCGATGCGCCCTGAGCACAACCAATAGCACCTACCGCTATGCCTTTACGCAACGCAATCTCTCGTGCGGCAATATACGCTATTGCCGACCAATTGGCAACATTGTCGGTACGGCTTACCGACCAACTGCTATCAAAATTTACGTCGTTTTCCATTTCTGGGCTTTGCAAACAAGCGTAGCGCAATAAGTCAATGTTTTCATACTCTTCGATTGGGGTATTGCTTTCATAAAGCTTAAACTGCATATTTGACTGCCCTGCAAAAAGAAAAACTTCCCCAATATAAATATCGTTTAGCGTGATCGTTTCATTTTCGCCTTTAAGGGTTAATTCATACGGTCCGCCATATTCCATAGCAGGTAGTTCAACATACCACCAACCCTTTTCTGCAACTGTTTTTACAGTAATTCCTGCCAACGTAACTGCTACGCTACCGTCGCCTTCTCCGAATATTCTTATTGGCTTATGTGCAGCAAGAACTGCATGGTCTGTAAATATAGGTGCAAATTTCATAATATGACTCCCTTTTCTTGTTATGATGATTATACTATAAAATACAATTAAAATCAATAATTGCATAACCCGTATTTAAACAAGTCATAAAAAAACGAGCCTTGCGGCCCGTTTTATATGTTATTATTAAAGTTTAGAGAAACCGTGGCTATTTATAAGCGCATCTATTTTTTTGCCCTCTTTACACAATGGACATTCGTTTGGTGCGTAGGTTTGATAATCAGGTAAATCCTTAGGATTAAATACCGAGCGCACAGGAAGACCTGCACATTTTTCAACTGTTGAGAATATTGAAGCAATACCCGAAACCTTGCCACCGTAATATTTTACTGCATCAACAGCGGTTTCAACCGTTTTACCTGATGACACCGAAACGGCTAAAATCATAACGTGCTTATCCTTAATCATAGGAACAAGATTATCTCTGAATAATAATTGACCGTTTACAAGTTCAGGTGTTACAACATAAATGGTTTGATGGGCGTTCATATTAACAAAATCAGCCTTTGTAAGACCCTCGGCAAGACAGGTGCCTATAACTTCAGTACCATCAAGACAAAGGATTGTATCAACAATGGTATCAAAATAGAAATAACTTCTAAGTTCTTCTGCTACAGCCTTGGCTTCTGTAAGGCGAGATTTTTGAGTAACCACATCAATATAGTAATTTGAATGTCTGTTACTTGATGCAAAATGACCTTTGGCAACCCTTAAGTGTAGGTTTTTACCTTTAGTCGAGTACTTCATAATGTCTAATGTTGGCATAAAGTTTCCTCCTTACATTCCAAGGGCAGCCGCGCCGATAATACCGGCATCGTTACCCAATTTTGCAATTTTAATTTTTGTAAATTCGGTCTTAGTATCTGCGCCGTAAACTCCCTTCCAAATTTCCTTTTCAAGCGGAATTAAAAGGTTATCGCCTTCGTTACAAACACCGCCACCGATACAAAGCACTTCAGGATCAAAAATATTAATCATATTAGTAAGACCACAAGCCAAATATTTAATATACTTGTCTACTACTCTTTGGCCTGCTGCATCGCCTTGCTTTGCGGCATTGAAAGCAGTACGTCCGCTAACCTTAGCAATATCGCCGTTTACCATTTGCCACATAATAGTATCTTTGCTTATTTCCATTTCTTCCTTAGTCATATTGATAAGACCCGTAGCCGAACTATATGCTTCAAAGCAACCTTTACGACCGCAAGTACAGGGCTTACCATCCATCTCAATTACAGTGTGGCCAAGTTCGGCACCACAATAAGTAAAACCGGAATAAAGCTTACCATCAATTACAATACCGCCACCAACGCCGGTGCCTAAAGTAATCATAATAACATCCTTAGCGCCTTTACCCGCGCCAACCTTAGCTTCTGCTAAAGCGGCAGCATTAGCATCGTTTTCCAATAATACCTTGGTGAGTGGCGTACGTTTAATAAGCTCACTAGCCATAGGGTAGTTAGTCAAATTAATATTGTTAGCGTAACGAACGCAACCATTTTCAACGTCAATAGAACCGGGAGCCGCTATACCTGCAGCTGCAACTTCAGAAAAGCTTACGCCTGCACGTTCTACAATTGATACACACAAAGCACCCATATCATCCATGATTTGTTCTATCGGACGAGAGGCACCTGTTGGCACACTATCCTTTAATACGATATTTAAATTTTCATCAACAAGACCTATAGCAATGTTAGTTCCGCCAAGGTCGACACCTAAATAATACATAATATCACCTACAGTACGTTTATTTAATATTATTGTACCAAAAAGCCATAAAAATGTAAAGTGTTGAATTATAATTTTTAAGATGTTATAATAATTATACCGTAAACCAAAGTTTACAAGGGAGATACCGCTATGAAATACATTATTAACGGCAAAATTATTATGCCACACACTATCTTAGAAAATAAAGCATTAGTTTATGGTAATAAAATTATAGATATCATAGACCCAGAAAAAGTACCCGAAAACGCCGATGTTTTAGATGCCGGTGGCGGATATATATCACCGGGACTTATTGATATTCATATTCACGGATATTTAGGCGCAGATGTTTCGGACGGAAACGCTGACGGAATAAAGCTAATTTCCCAAGGTATTATAAAAAACGGTATTACTTCATGGTGCCCTACCACCATGACTGTTAGTCAAAACGAAATAATCACTGCGCTTAATACCGTTCGTTCACTAAAGAGTGATAGCAAAAATTGGAATGGCGCCGAAATTTTAGGTGTAAACCTTGAAGGACCGTTTATCAACCCCGAAAAGAAGGGTGCCCAAGCCGAAGAGCACATAAAACCTCTTGACCCTCAATTTATTATAGATAACGCCGATATTATAGCCCTAACAACCGTTGCACCCGAAATAAATAACAATTTAACAGAAATTGAAAAAATTGTAAAAAAATGTAACGTTAAGGTGGCAATAGGTCACAGCAATGCATCCTTTGAAGAATCAATAGACGCAATAAACGTAGGCGCAACCCATATCACCCACCTATTCAATGCTCAAACACCGCTTAACCACCGTAATCCCGGTGTTGTTGGTGCCGCACTTACAACCGACGTTTCGTGTGAGCTTATTTGCGATACATTTCATATTCACAAAGATTTATTTTCCCTTATTGCTAAGCTTAAAAAAGAAAAGCTTGTGCTTATTACCGACTGCACCCGTGCAGGTGGTTTAGGTGACGGCGAATACACCTTAGGCGGACAAAAAATAATTGTAAACGGTGTTAAATGTCTACTGACTGACGGCACTATTGCAGGAAGCGTTTTAAAGCTAAACTGCGCTGTTAAAAATATGTGGGAAAACACAAACATTCCGCTATATGAAATTGTGTCCGCCGCAAGTCTTAATGCAGCAATGGTTATTGGTGAAGATAAACGCAAGGGGTCGCTGGAAGTTGGCAAGGATGCCGATATTATTATCACCGATGCCGATTTTAACGTTTTAAAAACAATTATTAACGGCAGACAAGTTTATTAAAAAGTAAATCCTTTTAAAAGATTTTTTCGTTCGTTCGGAATGACATTGGTATTGTCACCCTGAGCGTAGCCGAAGGGTCTTTCCAAAAGATTCAAAATGAAAACTTACCTAAAGATTCCTCACGTTCGTTCGGAATGACATATTTTTTAAAAACATTTATATCCGTGCCGTAGGCACATCTTAATTATTCATTTTTCATTATTCATCATTGATTTTCTATGTCACCCCGAGCGAAGCCGAGGGGTCTTTCCAAAAGATTCAAAATGAAAACTTACTTAAAGATTCCTCACGTTCGTTCGGAAT
>JBGVDY010000347.1:0-1168 GCA_045119585.1 Acutalibacteraceae bacterium
GCAGCGATAATAATCAACACCTTAACAATTTTTCACAAGGCTTTAATATAGCGGGTGATTTACTAAGCAATGCTATAATTATTTGTCCACAAACGCCTGAATGGTGGAGTGTGTTTGATTATGAAACAAATGCGCAAACCGGATATTTGGCACTTGCAAAAAGGTTAACGGATAGTATTGTGAAAAAATATAACGGCGACACTAACCGAATTTATGTAACAGGTCTTTCAATGGGTAGTTTTGCTACTTGGAGTATACTTGAAACTTATCCAAACTATTTTGCGGCGGCAGTACCTGTTTGCGGTGGCGGCGGTAATTATGCGCAGCAAGTGTTTGTAGATACTCCTATTTGGATTTATCACGGTACTGCTGACCCTACAGTACCTTATAACAGTTCACTTGAAACCTACGAAGCGATTATAAATGCAGGCGGCAAAAATGTAAAATTCACTACCTTAGAGGGTGTGGCTCACAACGCGTGGGATTACGCTTACAAGGATAGAGAAATGTTTTCGTGGTTATTAGCGCAAAACCGCAAAAACAAAAAAATGGTTGATAGCTACAAAGGTATACTTGAAATAATATCAGAAGATGGAAGCACAGTTATTAACGAAAAGGATATAGAACACCTTTGGGGTAGTTCTAGCGGTCTTGAAGAGTATATAGAACTATACTTTAACGATGAAGCTAATTCTGTGTTGTTGCAAAAGTATAAAAAGAACAAAAAACAAACCTTTACTATAAAGCTTTTAGGTGAAAAAATTTACGATTTTAAGTTTACCAAATATCCCGAAGGTAAAAAGCTTATAATAAAGAAAACTGTAGATGATGGAACCTATAACGAAATAATTAAATTACTTGAAAACACGTTAAGATTCAACCAAGAAGTCAACTGATTTTAAAATGATAGTATGATGTTTTTATAACTTTGGAGGAAGCTTTATTATGGCTACATCTTCACCTGCAAAATATAATACGTCTATGCTTATTTTGCAGTGTATCGGCATAGTGGCGGTTGTATTTGGGCATGCGGATATTGGCGGAAATGATATACCTAATTTTTTAAATTTGGCGTTTCCGAATTATTCGTGGCATATGCCGTTTTTTATATTTATTTCGGGGTATTTCTTTAACCGCACCGATAAGATAGATAAATACATTTTAAAAA
>JBGVDY010000348.1:0-2409 GCA_045119585.1 Acutalibacteraceae bacterium
AATGACAGAGGTACAGGCGTTGCCGACACGGAACTTGCCCTCCTTGCCGGCGCTGACCGTGTGGAAGGTACGCTTTTCGGCAACGGCGAAAGAACGGGTAACGTTGATATCATTACCCTTGCAATGAACATGTACTCTCACGGTGTCGATCCGAAACTCGACCTTTCCAACATGAACTATTTGGTCGAAAAATACGAAAGCTGCACCCGTATGCATGTATATGAAAGAGCCCCCTATGCAGGAGCACTTGTGTTCGCCGCTTTCTCAGGTTCTCACCAGGATGCAATTGCAAAGGGCATGAAATACAGAACAAAGAACAGTCTCCACGAGTGGGGCGTGCCATATATTCCCATTGACCCGAAGGATATCGGTCGTACATACGACGCCGACGTTATCCGCGTAAACTCTCAATCGGGCAAAGGCGGTATCGGTTATCTTTTGGAGCAAACCTTCGGGTATAACCTGCCGCCGAAAATGCGCGAGCATTTCAGCTATATGTGCAAGGATATTTCCGACCACGAACACAAGGAACTCAAGCCTGATGAGGTGTTGGATATCTTCACGGCCAACTACTTAAATCTTGAGAGCGGTATTGAAGTTACCGACTTTGACTTTGTTCGTGAGAATGATGCCGTGAAAATCAATATTACATTCAAGCAAAACGGCGAAGAAACCAAGCTTGAAGCCGAAGGCAATGGTACGCTTAGTGCGATTAACAATGCTCTGTGTGAATTTACCGGTGAGGAATACACTTTGCAGGTGTTCACACAACACAGCATGCAGGGTGACGGTTCCAAAAGTGTTGCAGCTTCGTATATTGGTTTGCAAAGAGAGGACGGCAAGATGTATTGGGGCGCCGGCACCGATACCGACGTCATTACCGCAAACACAAAAGCGCTGTTGAGCGCCTTCTATAACATGACCAAAGGAGATGTTAAGTAATGGGAATGACAATGACACAAAAAATTCTCGCCGCCCATGCAGGACTTGACAGCGTAGTGGCGGGACAATTGATAAGTGCCAAGCTGGATATCGTTCTCGGAAACGATATTACTACACCCGTAGCTGTTAACGAATTTAAAAAGGCGGGATTTGACTCTGTTTTCGATAAGGACAGAGTAGCAATCGTACTTGACCACTTTGTTCCAAATAAGGATATTAAAGCGGCGGAGCAATCAAAGACCTGCCGTGAATTTGCCTGCTCCCATTGTGTGAGCCACTTTTACGATGTAGGCAAAATGGGCATTGAACACGCACTTCTCCCCGAACAAGGCGTTGTTACGGCTGGTGACTGCATTATCGGTGCGGATAGCCACACTTGTACCTACGGCGCCTTAGGTGCTTTTTCCACCGGCGTCGGCTCTACCGATATGGCGGCGGGTATGGCAACGGGAATGGCATGGTTTAAGGTTCCCTCAGCCATAAAATTTAATTTAACAGGCAAACTGCCAAAAAACTGTAGCGGTAAGGACGTTATTCTTACTATTATCGGCATGATCGGCGTTGACGGCGCTCTTTATAAAAGCATGGAATTCACAGGAGACGGCGCTCACGGTCTTTCAATGGATGATCGCCTTTGCATATGCAATATGGCGATTGAAGCAGGAGCTAAAAACGGTATCTTCCCCGTGGATGATGTGACAATTGAATATCTTAATGGCAGAAGCGAAAGAACCCCAAAAGTTTATGAAGCTGATGCGGATGCGGAATATGAAAAAACAATAGATATTGATCTTTCAAACATCGTTCCCACCGTTGCCTGCCCTCACCTTCCCGAAAACACCCATCCTGCGAGCGAGTTGCACGATATTAAGGTAGATCAGGTAGTAATCGGTTCCTGCACCAACGGCAGAATGGAAGATATGGAAGCAGCCTACAACATTTTGAACGGAAAAAAGGTTGCTGACGGTATTCGTTGCATTATAATCCCCGGCACGATGCAAATTCTTCGCGAATGTGTAGAACGCGGATGGTACACAGCATTTATTGATGCAGGAGCCATCGTTTCCACGCCGACCTGTGGCCCTTGCCTTGGCGGATACATGGGAATTCTTGCCGCAGGCGAAAAATGCATAGCCACCACTAACCGCAACTTTGTGGGCCGTATGGGACACGTAGATAGCGAAGTTTATCTTGCTTCTCCCCATACTGCTGCCGCAAGCGCCTTGACAGGATATATTACCGAGTATAAGGAGGCATAAATACATGAATACACAAGGTAAAGTTTTTAAGTACCCCGATAACGTAGACACCGATGTAATTATACCTGCGCGTTATTTGAACACACCCGATGCTAAAGAACTTGCACTTCACTGTATGGAAGACATCGACACCGAGTTTGTAAAAAATGTGAAAACAGGTGATGTTATGGTCGCAGGCTGGAACTTCGGCTGCGGTTCCTCCCGTGAA
>JBGVDY010000349.1:0-2883 GCA_045119585.1 Acutalibacteraceae bacterium
TTTCTTTAAATTCCACGCTTATAGATAATACAGGTAAAACCAAAATTAACGCTAATTTCAAAAAATCTTCTATCCCATTAAAACCGCCATTCATAAACGTAAAAACTGTAATGACAATTGAAATAATAAAACAAATTGCAGTGCTTATAACCGAAGAAAGAAACCTGCCTTTAGCCTTAACTTTTTCCACTTTAACTATTGTTTTATCCTGTTCGCTTTCGACATACCCCTGCAAAAATACTTGCCTTTCAAAACCGGGGTCTATAACTAAAAATAATCCGTCTTTATAACAATTAAACTCAAGCTGGTAGCCATTGGTATCATCATTACGGCAAAAGCCATCCTGCTCGATAAGGCGGTGTATTACATCTTCTTTTGGCAAGTCAATTTCGTAAGTTTTAAGCGGCTCAACCTTAAAGTGTAACCCATTTTTATATTTTCTCATTTTTTCTAATTCCGAATTAATTCTTTTCGTTTTCGTAAATTTCTATTATTCTTTTTAGTCGGTGATTGAGCCCCGAAAGTGAAATAGGAGTAGGTGATATTTTGCAAAGTTCTTTAAGCGTTGCTTCGGGGTTATCACGCCTTAAAAGTGCCACTTCCAAAAGTTCACTCGGTAGGCTATAAAGCCTGTCGGTTTTTTCTAAAAACTCGATAGCTGTTCTTTGACGTATCGATGCTTCAACCGTTTTTGTAATATTAGCATTATCGCAGTTTCGCGCTCGGTTAATATTGTTTTTAACGCTTTTCATTATCTTAGTATCAATTACATCGAGCGTTCTTGCGCTATCGCCCATTAAAGTAAGTAAATCCTCAATAGTGTTACTATCCTTAGTATAAAGCACATAGGCCTTACCGCGAACAGTTTTTTTAAGGGTAATATCAAATTGTGCCAAAAGCGAGTTAAAATCATCCGCCAAGGCTTCGTTCTTAACCGAAAATTCAATACGGTATTCTTTTTCGGGGTCATTTATATTTCCGCACGACAAAAAAGCACCGCGTATAAAGGAAGGCAAACAGCAGTCACGCACAAAAAGACTGCGGTCAATAACCGTTTCGCTTATACCAAAATCAATAAGCGCTAAAATTTTAAGCCTGTCCGCTTCGCTTTTAACTTCGGCTTTATAGGTGGGACGTACCGTACCGCCCACACTTAAAGAAACCTCAGCTTTATAGGTATGCTTAATAATTTCAGCGTAGGTTTTTGCAAGATTTTCGTTATTGGTTTGCAACGATATTTTATTTATTCCAAAAGAGCGTCCAAAAAGTAAAAGCCCATAAATATACGACGATTTACAACAAGCGGACGGTCTTATATTCAAAAGTTCGTTTTTAACGTCTACACAAAAAGACATTTTTTATATCCTTTTCCATATTACAAGCTCGGTATCCTTGCCACCCTCGGAATACTCGAATACCACAAGCTGTTTTTTATCAGTAACAAGACCATAACAACGTTCACTTCCATTTTTGGGAAGCTCGGCTATATAGTACATCTTATTATCATCCAAAATCTTTGAGGTTTGCCCATTAGGAAGTTTGCATTCCATATTTACAAAATCGCCCTTATGCCCGTAAAGCTTTGTAAGCGTTGGCATATTGGGTATACCTAATTTATTAAACTCATCTATTAGCCTTTGCATTACTTTTCACCCACAAATATAACTTCAGGTTCTAATAAAACACCGTCTTGTTCTAAAACTTTAGCCTTGATTTTTTCCATAAGCGCCAAAACGTCGTTTGCGGTAGCGTTATTATAATTTATTACAAAGCCTGCGTGCTTTTGGCTTACCATAGCACCGCCAACACTTACGCCCTTAAAACCATTTTTTTCAATAAGTGCGCCTGCAAAATAACCCGTAGGACGTTTAAACGTACTGCCTGCCGAACCATATTCAAGCGGTTGCTTATCCTTGCGGCGAGACATTAAATCATCCATTTTTTCTTTAATTAGAGTCTTTTCACCCTTATTGAGTGAAAATTTAACCGAAAGAATAATATCCCCGTTTGTTTTAAAGGTACTCGTGCGGTAAGAAAGTTTCATATCATCAAGCGCAACTTCCTTAATTTCGCCGTTTTTATCCAAAACGGTAGCACTAACAACTACTTGCGACATTTCACCGCCGTAAGCACCTGCGTTCATATAAAGCGCACCGCCCACACTACCGGGGATACCGTAAGCAAACTCAAGCCCTGTGAGCGAATTTTCTAAAGCCACCATACAAAGCTTAGCAAGTGCAAGTCCTGCACCTACGGTTATAGTATTACCGTCCACAGCAATATCATCTAATCCCAACAGACTAATTACTACCCCGCGTATCCCTTTATCAGACACCAAAAGGTTAGAGCCTTTACCCAAAATAAAGTAAGGCATATTATAGTCCTTTACAGCTTTAAGTACCGCCTTTAGACAGTCATAGCTTTGGCATTCTACAAAATAATCCGCCTTACCGCCTATTTTAAAGCTTGTATGATTACACATTATTTCGTCTTTTTTAAAAGGTATTTTATTGTCTAGGCAAAATTCAACAAAAGACATAAACTACTCCAAAATTAAATATTAAAATGGGTCTACTGCACCGCTTGTTTCGGTTTGGTCATCGGTCATACCAAGGCGCTTTAATAAATCTTCAGCCGCATTATAGCCAAGCTTTTTCTGGCGGTTATTCATAGCTGCAACCTCAATAATAACCGCTAAGTTTCTACCCGGTTTTACAGGGATAGTAAGAGATGGAATCTCTAAATCCAAAATATTAGTGGTTTGCTTTTCAAGACCCATACGGTCGTAAGCCTTGTTAACGTCCCAAGGCTCAATATTTATAACAAGGTCAATCTTTTCGGTAAGCTTTACGGCACCTGCACCGAAAATACGACTTGCATTTA
>JBGVDY010000350.1:0-2230 GCA_045119585.1 Acutalibacteraceae bacterium
GACCCTTACAATGCTTGAAGGCGAGGTTGAAGAAGGCAGTACCTTTACTTGGGAAAATCTTGAGATTACAGTCCTTAAAACCGATGGCTTCCGCGTTGAGCGTATAGGCGTTGAAGAATTGCCTATAGAAGAGGAAGAAGACGACTAAATAAAAACTCTGCATTTTTGCAGAGTTTTTTGTTATTTTATATTGAAAAATAAAGAGATATGTAGTACAATAGATATTGTAGTTAAAAGACACTTTTTTGGAGGCGTATACAATGTATAGAAAAATTTTAGCAATACTTCTTTGCGGTTTAATGTTGTTTTTAGTGGGCTGCGGCAGTGAAAAGCCTGTTGAAGAAAGCTCTACAGTATCAACACCTAGTGAACCCGAAGTTATATATTACACCAATAACCTTACAGGCGAACAAAATATGACTGATAAGGATAAAGAAAACGACCGTCCTGTTGCTGTTATGGTAAATAATATTTCTATAGCACAAAAGGTACAAACAGGTCTTACCGAAGCAGATATCGTTTACGAAACCGAAGTAGAAGGCGGTATTACACGTCTTATGGCAGTTTTTAAAGATATCTCCAAGGTGGAAAAGATTGGTACTATCCGCTCTGCACGTTACCCGTATATAGACCTTGCTATGGGTCATGGTGCTATTTACGTGCATCACGGTCAGGATAAAACCTATGCTAAACCCCACCTTCGCGACACCCAAACCTTTGCAGTTGGCGAAAATAATGCAGGTGTTCGCATTAGAAACGAAGGTTTAGCTTCGGAGCATACCCTTTACGGTTACGGTAAAAAGATTTGGGAATGGTTTGAAAAGAAGGATTACGATACCGAACTTAAAACTGTTGAAAATTGGCAAAACTTTGCTGATAAGGATAAAAAGGTGGAATTTACCGATTTAGCCGATACCGTAACAGTTAAGTTTTCTAATGCATATACTTCGGTATTTAAATATGATGAGAAGAGCGGTAAATACGTAAGATTCTTCCGCGATACCGAGCGCAAGGATTATTATACAGGCAAGAGCGAATTATTTAAGAACGTTTTTGTACTTGAAACATCTATTACATACTATCCTGACAGAAAACATAAGAAGGTGGATTTAACTGCAGGCAGCGGTTACTATTGTGTGAACGGCACCTATACTCCTATTAAGTGGAAGAAGGGTAGCGCATCAAGCGGTCTTAAATTCTATACCGAGGATGGCTCACCGCTTGAAGTAAGCCAAGGTAACAGTTGGGTTTGTTTCCACTCAAAATCCTTTGACCCTAAGTTTGAAGCAAACGAAAAGGCAGAAGATAAGACCGAAATTAAAACCGATGCTGTAACCAACGCTAAAAATTGACATTAATAAACAGTATATGATATAATACCCCCATAGGTTATGGGGGTATTTTTATGTTAGCTAAGGACTTGTTTCAAAAAATCGGTTTTACCGAGGAAATGATAGATTTTTACAATAAAAATAGACCTTTTTACGGTGAAGCGTGCGAAACACTTGCAAGGGCATATATGCGTGAAGGTAAGGATTATAAAGAAGCACTTTCCGAAATGCAGGAATTAGCACCGAATATTAGTCTGTATATTTCAAATGTAATTTTTATTTTAGAATGTACGGGCTATGCTCACGAAGATTTTAAGGCGAAAAATATTAGTGATGATATTTTTTATAACAGTATGAGCGATATAACCTACAAAATGCGGGAGTGTAAAACCGTTAAGGGTGTTTACGGTACATTTGTGCCCGACTGGTATAATAAATTTTTAAAAGTAGAAAGATTTGCGCTTGGAAGACTGCAATACGACCCTTGGGAGCATTTGGAAGATACAATTAATATAAATGGCTTTGTGGTTGAAAAAGGCTTTAAAACACTTGCGTGCCATATTCCGTCAAGCGGACCTTTAACCTACGAAGCAGTTTTGGATTCATTTAAGCAGGCTTACGAATTTTTTAGCGATAGAATAAAGGATGGGAAGCTTCTTATAGAGTGCTTTTCGTGGCTTCTTTTTCCGAAATATTTGTCAATTTTTAAGGAATGCGCTAACAATACCTATTCATTTTCTCAAAACTTTTATTTTTACGACACTTATATACACGAAGTATTTCATGACGGTTGGCGTGTGTTCGGCTCCGCTTTTGAAACGGTTTCTATTGAAGATTTGCCCGAAAACACCCGTTTACAAAAGGGCTTTAAGGAATATTTAAAGGAAAAAAATGATTTT
>JBGVDY010000351.1:0-2133 GCA_045119585.1 Acutalibacteraceae bacterium
CTAAATAACCAATTTCGATAGCTATGTATGCAGCAATAAAAGCACCTAAAGGCTCACCGGGTTTTCCAATGACAAAAGCTTCATTAGCAATGTTAGGAAAAGCGCCAATCATACCGCAAACTGCAGCAGCAACAGTAGTTAGAGGTGTAGACTTTAATTTGCAAGCAACTCCAACACCAATACCGGCACCGGTTAAGGTTTTTGCAGCGTTGCCCATTGCATTAAGATAAGCACCAACGTCATTGCTGCCTACAAGTGAAGCTATTTGGCAAATTATTGTACCTATAATCAATGTTGAAAACAAGCCGTAAGCCATACCCGAAAGTCCATCAATAAAAAGTCTGTTCAAATACTTTTTCACAAAAATCAATCCTTTCAAAAATTTTACAAATATTTTAATTATTATATATAATTTTATATATTTTTACAAGGCTTTTTTAAAAAATAAACTGTTTCACTACTAATAGTGAAACAGTTTAAAACTCATTTACAAAATTCAGTTTTATTTTTAACAAGCACCGTTTGTGAACCAATAACAGCAATATCAGACCAAGAAATAACTATATCCTGAGTTTTACCAAAAAGACCAAAAGAACGCGGTTTACCATATATTATCAGTGACTCCATTTTACCATTAGCTATGTCAAATTCAATATCACCAATATAACCTAAAACTTCTCCTGTATGTACACAAACAACCTGTTTATTACGAAGTTCTTCAAGTCTTGAACACATATATTACACTCCAAAAATATTATTAGTAATATATATGCTGATAAAAATTTATTTAGTCGTTAAAAATAGAATCGTCTCCGTCATCGTCTTCGTTTTCTTCGGTGGTTTCTTCAATAACTACAGGCTTTAACTCTTCAATTTCTAAACCTAATCTTTGACGTTTTTCTATATCTTCATTAGGATGCGCTTTATAATAAGGGTCAATTATAAATTTCTTAATACAAGGGAAAGTGCAAAACTGTATCATCAAACCGTTAAATGCAGGGTAAATAGTAACTAACAAT
Organism: Acutalibacteraceae bacterium; assembly: GCA_045119585.1. Taxonomy (GTDB): domain Bacteria; phylum Bacillota; class Clostridia; order Oscillospirales; family Acutalibacteraceae; genus UBA737. Next base: position 1,020 of record JBGVDY010000351.1, read on the forward strand.
ATGAGTTCAAAAAGTAATGCATAAATCCATGACTTGCCTGTAATAAATAACAAACCAACAGCACCCGCAGCAATTATTATATTAACAATAGCAACTAAAAATGAATATTTAAAATTCAAAAATACAAGCTTAAAGCTAATAGTATATGCTTGCTTTAAAGTATAACCAAATGTAATAATAAGTGTCCAAAGGTAAAAATTCATCATAGTAAAGGTAAGCAATAAAGCTAATGCAGCGCCTGTTGCGATAATGCCTGCTGTACCTGCAACATTATTAAAAAACCAAAGGTCAAATATTAAAAGAACATATACAAAGGTATTAATTATACCGGCAATAATTGACTGCTTTAAATTTTTCTTAATTGTTTCAAAAAAGTCACTAAGACCAAATGAATGTTTATCTCTTGCGGTATTTCTAACGACGTTAGTAAGTCCAACGTTTGCCATACCGTTTGTAACTAACGGAATAGAAATTAATGAATATACAACGTTTATAATAATAAATTTCCAAAAATTACGAAAAAAAGTTTCAAAAAAAACTACAAAGCCTTTCTTTTTAGGTCCATCCTTAGGAACACCGGGACCTTCCTTTGTGTAATCGAATAAGCCAAAAATTCCCGCCATTTTATCTCTCCTGTTTCTTTTTATAAATTAATTTTTCACCAATAATTACTGATTTATATCCCAAAATATAAGCAATTTCTGCGATTAAGGGTAGCAGCAAAAGTAATGCAAAAATAATAAGTAATTCCCCAATACCAAATTCGCTAAAATACCCACCGTTGCTACCGGAAAGAACATATAAAGCTCTATGCAAATGTGGATTAAGTAAAGAATAAAGTCCAATAGAGAAATCTTTAGCAAAGGTATTTTTGCCTATAATTAAAGCTACAAAAAGAATAAAGGCAGGTAATTGTGAGAAAAATCCGATTTTAAGACCTTTAAGCTTGTCCTCGACCTTTGCGCCAACTCTTACCAAATTATTATCCTTAAACCCTAAATTCCAAAGATTATTGTACACAAATACACCCATCATAAAGAAAAGGAAAATTTGCGCAACAATATCCCATCCAACCGATGTTATTTTCATAGGAATTTCGGTTAAAGTGTAGCCT
>JBGVDY010000352.1:0-1689 GCA_045119585.1 Acutalibacteraceae bacterium
ACCCTTAACGGTAATGCCGTTATATACTGCTGTTCTTACAACTGCGCGAACGGCAGCATTCATACCCGGAGCGTCGCCGCCAGAAGTTAATACACCTATAGTTTTCATATAATCACATCCAAAATATAATAACTAAATTACAGTATAACTGATTATTGTTATTTTTTCAACAATTTTTTTAATTTATATATTTAATATTTTCTTGACCTAAAATATCAGATAGTTCTTTTATCAATTTTTCCGAATAATTTATATAAAGATTTTTCGGAGCTTCCAGTTTTTTATTAGTCTCGGTACAAATAATATAAACCGAAGAATCACCGTTATACCTTGCTAATATTTCTTTAACCTTTGCAAATGATGGGTGGGTTGTATTTGGTATTTTCAAATATAACCCACTTTTGTATTTTGGTGCCGTTACGTTTTTCGCTTCATCGGGAATAAGGTGGCATTTTTCAAATACAATTTCAAGTTCTCTGTCTTCGTGCTCAGATATTCTGCCCGACATTATAATAGGCTTACCTGCGGTTAAAACAGGTTTATACATCTCGTAAGCATTACCAAAAACCGTAACACTTACAGACGAATCAAAATCTTCTATTTTAAAGTTACATAAAAGATTATTGTTTTTTAGTTGCCTAACCTTTAACGCACTTATCATACCGCCAATATTAATCCGTTTACCGTCGGGATATTTTCCATTTTGAATGTCAGCGATTGAGTCAAGCTTAGCGCTCTTCAAATAACCTTTATAGTCATCCATTGGATGTCCTGAAAGGTAAAGTCCTGTAACCTCTTTTTCAAACATAAGCTTTGTATCCTTGCTCATCTCAGGTACAGGCTCCATAACAAAGCTACTGCTTTCATCCATATCATCAAACAAGTCAAGCTGACCACCCGAAGAATACTTGTGTTCGTTTTCAACCGCGGTTAAAACGCTCTCCATATTGTATAGCATTTCCCGACGGTTTTCGGATACACAGTCAAGCGCACCACTTTTTATAAGTCCTTCTAACGCACGGCGGTTAAATTCGCGCGAATGGTTTCTAAGGCAGAAATCGTAAAGTGAAGTATACCTACCGCCTGTTTCACGCTCTTTGATTATTTTGTCAATAAGCGACATACCTAAATTTTTGATAGCCATAAGTCCAAAACGGATACTCGCCCCGTCGGGCGTAAAGCTGCTTTGGCTCACGTTTACGCAAGGCGGTAAAATTTTAATACCACTTTTTTTGCATTCGCCTGTGTATAAAGACAATTTGGTTTCGTTGTCCATCATGCTTGTCATCAAAGCAGAAAAATATTCTACCGGATAGTGGCATTTTAAATATGCCGTTCTGTAAGCCACAAATGAATATGCACAAGCATGAGCTTTATTAAAAGCATACGAGCTAAAGCTTGACATATCCGCAAAAAGTTTTTCGGCAGCCCCCTCGCTTACTCCGTTAGAGATTGCACCCTTTATAAAGGTTTCCTTTTCTTCTGCCATTACCTTATGCTTCTTTTTTGCCATAGCACGGCGAACAATATCAGCACGACCAAGCGAATAACCGGAAAGCGTTCTAAACACCTGCATTACCTGTTCTTGATAAACAATACAGCCGTAGGTTACGTCTAAAATCGGTTTTAAAAGCGGTGTTGAATAGATAATGTTTTGCGGGTTATGGCGGTTGTTTATATAGTTAGGGA
>JBGVDY010000353.1:0-2576 GCA_045119585.1 Acutalibacteraceae bacterium
AATCATACCTGCGTGGTGATATGGGTGGTTACCAATCTTTTCGAAGTTTAAATAAAAACCGTTTTCGACGTAGGGGATTTTCTCTTTTGAAAAAATATCAATTTTCTCAAAATCGTTTATCGAAATTTTTTCGGTATTAACTCTATAAGCCTTTACAGGTGGCATATTTAGTGCCCTTTCATATTCGGAATATTCATCACCCAAAAGGACTTTCATTCTTTCTGCGTATTCTTGCGGTAGTTGTTTCATAAGTTTATTCCTTAAAATTCATTTCTGTATTAAGCATACACATTGCAACGCTTGTAATAGCGGCAGTTTCGGTACGTAAAATGCGTTTTCCAAGTGAAATCACCTTGCCGCCGATTTCTTTGGCAAGTGCAATTTCACTATCATCAAAACCGCCTTCAGAACCTATCATAATGCCTACGGATTTGCAGTTTTTCAAATTCTTAAGCACCTTTTTTGTTGCAAGCATACCTTCTTCGTTTTCATAAGGAACAATAAGTAGATCAAGTTCTTGTGCCATTTTAAGCGCCTGTTTATAAGATAAAACTTCAAATACTTTTGGTATGTAGTTTCTTTTACTTTGTTTTGCGGCACTTTCAGAAATAGCCAGCCAACGGGCAACCTTAGATTTCTTTTTCTTTTCGTCCAGCTTTACAACGCATCGGTTCATCTCGGTAGGGATAACGGCAAAAACCCCAAGCTCGACAGATTTTTGGATAATAAACTCCATTTTGTCGCCCTTAGGAAGCCCTTGGAACAAATAAATGTTTAAAGGAAGTTCGGTGTTTTGATAATTTTCTTCAACAATTAAGGCAGTAACGGTATCTGTGTCAAAATTTTCTATTTCGCATAAATCGCTTTGCCCATTATAGCTAACAAGAAAAGTATCACCTATATCCATTCGCAAAACGTTGACGATATGGTTATAGTCGGTTCCGTTGATAAGAAAACGTCCGTTTTGTTTTTGAGATTCATTAACAAAAAAATTATGCATAAGCTCACTTCCTTTTTTATATTATAGCAGAAAACTCAATAAGGGACAAGATATATTATAGACATAACTTAAAAAGACCCTGTCTTTAACCGAGGTGCGATAACGAAGTATTTATGTAGTGTGGCGGTACAGCGATAAGCTGTACCGCCATTCTGAGTTGTTAGGCGGTTTTGCTTTTTTGCCAACGCTCTTTTCTACCATCCTCAGCAATACAATCATCCGAATAAATATTGATGATTCCGGCAGCCTTGTAGTAAATTTCAATCTTTTGTCTGCGTTTCCCGCTACTCTTGTCGGGAGCGTGTATCACGATTTTGTCAACCAAGTCATTCAGTAATTCTGCGGTCAGTTCTTTAGGATCGGTGTATTTGCGGACGTTTCTGAGAAATTCCTGTAAATCAAACTCAGTCTGCTCACCATTGTCGATAAGATTTTGCAGTTCTATAATAGTCTGTTTTACTTGTCGTTGTTCTTCCTCGTATTCCGTAGATAACTTATCAAAGCGTTCTGAGGAAAGTCTGCCTGATACCATATCTTCATAAATACGCTTGAAAAGGGTATCTAAATCCTCATTACGCCGTTTGAGCGTTACGATATCCACCTTCGCCTTATCTACTGACATTTTGTGCTGTTTATCCGCCTTTTCTCGTTCTTTCCTAACGAAAGTCGATTCAAATTGTTGGATATATGACAGCACATTTTTTGTGTGCTGAAACACCATTCGATTGAGTGTAACAGCTCGGATATAGTGCCCTGTGCAAGTTCCCGTGTTACTGCGATAATTAGAACACACAAAGAAGTCTTGATTATTTTTAAATCCGTTAGCGGTGCAATAGTGGAGTTTTGCTCCGCAATCCGCACAGAAAACCTTTCCTGCAAAAATACTGATTTTACCCGTAGCGGTAGGTCTGCGCTTATGCTTTCGGATTTCCTGTACCGTATTAAAAAGAAACTTATCTACGATAGCAGGATGAGTATCTTCAAACAATTTTCTGTTTTCTTTGTCGTTCCATACTCTTTTTTTACTGCGGTAACTCTCTAAGCAAGTTTTGAAATTCTCGGTATGCCCGATGTATTCCACTCGCTCCAATATTCTTGCCACAGTGTTTTGCGCCCACTTGAACGGATTTAGCGGTAATAGTTTTCCACTTTTTTGTAATTGATACGCCGTAGGTGTCACTACCTTTTCTTCCTGTAACCGCTTTGCAATTTGAGTAGGTCCAAGACCATCCGCACACAGTTTGAAGATATACCGTACTGTCTTTGCGGCTTCTTCATCAATTAACCACTTGTTTTTATCTTCCTTGTCCTTTTCGTATCCAAATGGCGGGATAGTGGACAAGTGTTTTCCGCTTTCACCCTTCATTTTAAGGGTGGATTTTATTTTCTTTGCGGTATCTCTTGCATAAAGATCGTTACAAAAATTTCGAATCGGAGTCATATCAATGTCTGTCTGCACTGCGGAGTCCACATTGTCATTGACAGCGATAAATCGCACTTTGTTTTCGGGGAATACAATATCCGTATATATACCGACCTGCAAATAGTTTCTGCCAAGTCGGGACATATCCTTGAC
>JBGVDY010000354.1:0-1364 GCA_045119585.1 Acutalibacteraceae bacterium
GCCATTACACAACCGCTTACGAACTTGCGTTGCTCACAAAATACGCAATGCAAAACGAAGAATTTTCTAAGGCGGTAGCAAGTAAATCTGCTACGCTCAACTATGGTAATCCGCCCTATAAGCGTACCCTTACAAACCACAATAAATTACTTAAAACGTATGACGGTGTGGTGGGTGTTAAAACGGGGTTTACTAAAAAGTCGGGTAGATGCTTGGTGTCGGCTGCTAAGCGTGACGGCAAGTTTTTAATAGCGGTAACGCTTAATGCCCCTAACGACTGGCAAGACCATAAAACAATGCTTCAGTACGGATTTACTGCTATAAAACAGACTAATTTCACTCCGTTTGTAAACGGATATAATATTCCTGTAATAAACGGTGAAAGCGATACCTTGTCTATAGAAATTAAACCGATTACAATAAACAGTCTTGATACTGAAAATCTGAGTTGTAAAATATACTTGCCAAGGTTTCTTTATGCACCTATAAAGCAAGGTGAAGAGGTTGGTAAGGCGGTTTATTTTCAAGGTGATAAGATTCTTAGTGAAAAACCTGTTTTGTCAAATATGGATATCGAATCACTTAACTATACCGCGAACGTATGGGAAAGTGTGTTAAAGAATTTAAAAACTATTTTTATGAATATATAGGAGAGCTAAATGAAGGATAATAAAGTACGCTTACAAAAGCACTTGGCTGATTGCGGTATTGCATCGCGCAGAAAAGCCGAAGAGCTAATAGCTATGGGTAAGGTTAAGGTTAATGGCCATGTTGCCGAAATTGGCCAAAAGGTTGACCCTAAGCGTGATAAAATAACCGTTCGCGGTAAAAACGTTGTTGCCAACACAACTAAGATGTATATCATGCTACATAAACCGCGTGGATTTGTAACTACCGCAAGCGATGAAAAGGGTAGAAAATGCGTTACCGACCTTGTTAAGGACGCACCTGTACGTCTTTTCCCGGTAGGAAGGCTTGATATGAACTCTGAAGGTTTGCTTTTAATGACAAATGACGGTGAGTTCGCAAACCGACTTACTCATCCATCATATCATGTTAATAAAACTTATCGTGTTACCGTTAAGGGTGAAGTGGATGATGAAAAAATTATCGCACTTAAAGAAGGTATAGTACTAGACGGTGTGAAAACCTTGCCTTGTGATTGTTTTGTTGCTGAAAGAAAGATGGACAGAACGGTATTGATATTTGTTATACAAGAAGGCAGAAATCGTCAAATTAGGCGTATGTGCGAAGAGGTAGGCCTTGAGGTTTTACGACTCAAGCGTACCGAAATTGCAGGTGTTAAACTAGGTATGCTTCCTCGTGGAAGCTGGCGACCACTTAACGAAAAAGAAATGCGCCGC
>JBGVDY010000355.1:0-6043 GCA_045119585.1 Acutalibacteraceae bacterium
TGTACTACGGTTGAGCCTGCAAATACCATATTAGCACGCTTTTCCAAAGGAGTTATATCATCAAAAATAGTTTTAGCATCTTTTTCAATAGGAACTTCATCACCTATCAACGCAGACTCGTTACAACGAAACTCGTTGCATTCAATAAGTCTCGCATCTGCGCTAATATAGTCGCCCTCTGACAAAAAGATAATGTCACCTTTAACCAAATTGTCGGCAGATACAACCTTTTCGATGCCATCACGTAAAACCTTAACTATAGGATGTGAAACGCTTTTTATATCATCAATTGTACTGTCACAGGAATAAAGATGAAAAGCGCTAATAACGGCATTTATTAAAACGATAGCAATGAGTATTAACGGAGCGTAGGGTGTTTCTTGCAAATAAACTAAATTTATAACAAAAGAGATAATACTAATTAATATTAGTATTATTAGTGTTTTACTTTTAAACTGCGCTAAAAACCGCTTAAAAAGCGAAACCTTGTCAGCAAGTTTAATTTCGTTTTTACCATAAACTTCAAGGCGTTCTTCGACAACACCGTTAGCAAGGCCGGAATCTTCATTAACAGAAAGCTCGGACAAAACCTCTTCGGTGGTAGAACTATGCCAAATCATAATAACACCCTTTCGTAATAATCTTTCATTTGCTTTGCATCAATCGACTGTGTGCCTGCAGATTCGCAAACGAAGGTAGGAGAACATCCATATTTCACAACTAAATCAAGCATTGGCTCGAAATTAGGACCGTAAACATTATCTTCAAAAGTTAAATGTTTCTTTTCGCCACCTGTTGTGTATTCAATTTTAGAAAAATGTGAATGAAATTTTTTAAGACGATCTGTGCCCAAAGCATCACGTATATTTATAAAAATCTTTTCAAAATCTTCTTTAGTTTTTAATATTCCCAAATCACGTGCATTAAGATGACCAAAATCAATACACGGAATAAGTCTTTCATCCAATTTACAAAGTTCTAACACTTCATATAGAGTTCCTAATTGGTTTACCTTACCCATAGTTTCAGGGCAAATATGAATATTAGAAAGACCTTCTTCATCAAGGGCATTAATAGCAAGTTTCATAGTATCTTTTGCAAGTTCTAAAGCATGTTCACGGGTAATCTTACCGCAAGAACCCGTGTGAACAATAATTCTATTGCCACCCATTGCATTAACTGCACGCGCAGAAGCTAAAATGTAATTTACTGAATTTAAACGTTTTTCCTCTTCAACTGAAGACATAGAAATATAATACGGTGCATGAAGAGAAAGGCTAACACCCTTTTCTTTTGCTTTTTCTCCTAAAAGTTTTGCCTTTTCTTCCCCTATGTTTACACCACGTCCACATTGGTATTCAAAGCAGTCAAGTCCCATTTTTGTTACAAATTCAGGGATATCTAAACTGTTTTTATAGCCGAGTGTTTTAAAATTATCATCTGTACCGGCAGGACCGAAAATTGCAGACATACTATACCTCCGTATTGGTAATATTGAGCTTTTTAATTAAAAAAGCTTCAATTTTTCGTTTTATACGAAATCTTAAAGAAGTTTCAGGCTTAATTGGTGTTAATAATAAAGTTTTCAGTCCTATGGCATTGCCACCTAAAACATCAGTGAAAATTTGGTCGCCAACAATTGCGGTTTCCCTTTTTTCACTTCCTAAACGTTTTAAAGCGCGTAAATACCCAAAGGGCAACGGTTTTAAACCAAGACTAATATACTCAAGCCCAATTTTATTAGCAAATGGGTCTAAGCGTTTAGAATTAGAATTGGATAAGATAGTCATTTTAATATCATTTTGTTTCATATTTTCAAGCCAAGCTTCAAGACCGTTTGTTAAAACTTGTCCATGATGGGTTGAAAGTGTATTATCAACATCCAATATAAGCGATGTAATTTTATATTTTTTTAAAAGCTCTATAGTAATATCGGTTACTCTTTCGAGCTTAATATTAGGTTTAAACATAATTTTTATCCTCAAATAAAAAAGCGGTTGCATGCAACCGCTTTTCGAACGAAAATATTAGCGGAACTTTCTTTTACGAGCAGCTTCCGACTTCTTTTTACGCTTTACAGAGGGCTTTTCATAGTGCTCTCTCTTGCGAACTTCTTGGATAACACCATCTTTTGCAGTCTGTCTTTTAAAACGACGCAAAGCGTTATCAAGAGATTCGTTCTCTTTAATTCTAACTTGACTCATTATATTCCCTCCCTCCGCAAAAAATGCAGGGGTTTATTAAGTATTTTTTGGGGTATACCCCATTTTAAAAGGATTAACCCTTTAAAGCAATGATATTAGCAACGATTGCTAATACAAAGAAAAGTATAGCAATATACTTTGTCCAACGAGCTAATTGAGCATCAACCGTTCTTGCTTTAGATTTAGAAAGAAAAGTATCAGCACCGCCTGAAATTGCGCCGTTAATGCCGGCACGACGTCCTTGTTGAAAAAGAACGGCAAATATAATAGCAAGCGAAACGAGTATTACCAACGCACCAATAATATATCCAACTGCGCCCACGTGGTTCACCTCCGAATTTAATAACAAATAACCAAAATATATAATATCATATATCTTAACTTTTTGCAACTGTTTTTTTATATTTTTTTATTTTACAACAATATTTACAAGTTTTTTGGGCACATAAAGTTCCTTAATAACTGTTTTAGAAGCAATTTCAGCCTTAATAGCATCCTGCTCTTTTGCAAGCGCAATTGCATCAGCAGAAGAAATATCTGCCGCAACATTTAAGCGAGCTCTAATTTTTCCGTTTACTTGTACAACTATTTCTACAGAAGCATCAACGCATTTCGACTCATCATAAGTAGGCCAAGTAGTTTCATTTAACATACCCTTGAAGCCACATAATTCCCAAATTTCTTCAGTGATATGAGGTGCAAAAGGATTAAGCAGAGTAATAAAGGTTTTGTATTCATCCTTTGTAATCTTACCTGTTGCAGAAATTGAGTTCATAAGAGACATCAAAGCTGCAATAGCAGTATTCATTTTAAGGGTCTCAATATCTTCTGTCACCTTTTTAATGGTACGGTGGAACTCAGCTTCCAATTGTGGACGGTAACCTTCTTCATCACAAAGAATATCACCTAAAGCCCATACCTTATCCAAGAAACGCTTACTGCCCTTGATAGAGGACTGACTCCATGGAGCTGCCTTTTCAAAGTCACCAATAAACATTTCATAAACACGCATTGTGTCAGCACCGTAATCGTTAACAATCTCATCAGGATTTACAACGTTACCGCGTGACTTAGACATCTTTTCGCCGTTTTCACCCAAAATCATACCGTGGCTTGTACGCTTAGCATAAGGCTCGGGATTAGGTACTGCACTAATATCATAAAGGAATTTATGCCAGAAACGACTATAAAGTAAGTGAAGTGTAGTATGTTCCATACCACCGTTGTACCAGTCAACAGGGCACCAATATTCTAATGCTTCTTTTGAAGCAAATTCATTATCATTATGTGGATCGCAGTAGCGTAAGAAATACCAAGAAGAACCTGCCCATTGAGGCATAGTATCGGTTTCACGCTTAGCAGGTGCACCGCAATGTGGACAAGTAGTATTCACCCAATCGGTCATTTTAGCTAATGGTGATTCACCGGTATCAGTAGGCTCATAAGATTCAACATTAGGAAGTACCAAAGGCAATTCGCTTTCATCAAGCGGCACCCAACCGCACTTTTCACAATAAACCATAGGGATAGGTTCGCCCCAATATCTTTGGCGCGAGAATACCCAGTCACGAAGCTTGTAATTTGTTTTTACAGAGCCTATTCCCTTTTCGGTTAACCATTCTTGAATTGCTTTTTTAGCATCTTCTACAGTAAGACCATTTAAGAAATCAGAGTTAACAAGCACACCTGTAGCGCAATCTGTAAAGGCTTCTTTTTGTACGTCTTCCCCACCTTTTACAACTTCTATAATGGGAAGTTCAAATTTCTTTGCAAACTCCCAGTCACGTGTATCGTGTGCAGGTACAGCCATAATTGCGCCTGTGCCGTAACCCATAATTACATAATCAGAAATAAAAATCGGAATTTCGGTATTATTTACGGGATTAATAGCATTAACACCTAAAAGCTTAACACCGGTCTTTTCCTTAGAAAGTTCGGTACGTTCAAAGTCGGACTTCTTAGCAGAAGACTCCTGATAAGCTACCACTTCACTGTAGTTAGTAATCTTGTCAGCCCATTTACTGAGCAAAGGGTGTTCAGGTGACATAACCATATATGTAGCACCAAAAAGAGTGTCGGCACGAGTGGTGAAAATTTCAAAATTATCACCTAAAGTAGTGCCAAACGTAACCTGTGTACCATAAGAACGGCCAATCCAGTTTCTTTGTTGAGTTTTAACGCGGTCTATAAAATCAATACCTTCGAGACCGTTTAAAAGTTTTTCAGCATACTCTGTAATTTTGAGCATCCATTGGCTTTTTTCTTTTTGTACAACTTCGCTGCCACAACGCTCACAAACACCGTTTACAACCTCTTCATTAGCTAAAACGCACTTACAAGAAGTACACCAGTTAACCGACATTTCCTTCTTATATGCAAGACCTTGCTTATAAAGTTGTAGGAAAATCCATTGAGTCCATTTATAGTAACTGGGGTCGGTAGTATTAATTTCACGGCTCCAGTCAAAAGAAAAACCTAAAGCCTTTAACTGACGCTTAAAATTAGCAATATTATTTTCAGTAACAATAGATGGATGAATGTGATTTTTTATAGCAAAATTTTCGGTAGGAAGACCAAAAGCATCCCAACCCATAGGATAAAGTACGTTAAAACCCTGTAATCTCTTTTTACGGGATACAATATCAATAGCGGTATATGAACGAGGATGTCCTACGTGAAGACCCTGACCCGAAGGATATGGGAACTCAACAAGGCCGAAAAATTTAGGAAGTGTATAATCGTTCTTTGCTTCAAAGGTGTGATTATCATCCCAAATTTTTTGCCACTTTTTTTCGATTTCGGTAAAATTATAATTATTTTTCATCTTAATCACCTATTGTTTCTTCTAATATAGTTTCAAGGTCAATTTGCGGAGCATCTGCCCACATTTTATCTAAAGCATAAAATTCACGCTCTTTGTAAGCAAAAACATGAACTACTACCGAACCATAATCAAGGGCAATCCAACCGGACGACTTGCCCTCTATATGATGAGGCAAAACACCTGCATCTTTTAGCTTTGCTTCAACTTCATCGGCTAATGCTCGTACTTGCGTTGAAGAACCACCTGAGCAAATAAGAAAATATTCACACAAAACGGTTAAATCTTCAACCCTTACAGCGTTTATATCTTTACCTTTTTTACTGTTAATTGCATTAGCAGCAATTTTTAAAATTTCTAATGAACTCAAATTATTTATCCTCCAATAAAACGGCCTTATTAAAGGCTTTTAAAGTATCAAAATGTATTGCTTTTTTAAGGTCAGCTAAATCTTTTATAGTATACTGCAAAGCATACACTAAAGCCTTGTTAAAGGAAATGTCCACAAGCTCGCGCATCACTTCAACATCGGGATAATCGCGGTCAGCCGATGTGAAATCAGCTAAATAAAGTACTAAGCATAAATCCGACATTTCTTCTTTTGCAGTGGTGTGATAACGCACAGCATCAATAATTTCGGCATCCTTGATACCTAATATATGCTCAATATAAAGTGAACCCGAAATAGCATGCCAAAGCTTCAAGGCATTTTTTTCAACATCGTCTAAGATTATACCAAACCTTGCGAAAATTTGCAAGTGTTCTTCGCGAGGTGCATTTTTTGTTATATCATGAAGTAAACCTGCAAGATAAGCCTTCTCGGTATCTAAACCTATTTTTTCCGCTAACCGTTTTGCTTCATCAGCAACGCAAAGAGAATGAAAATATCTTTTTTCATCTAAACGTTCTTGTAAAATTTTCTTATATTCATTATACATTGTAAATACCCCGATTAGCAATATAACTATAAATTAGTTTAGGAAGCAACGAGCTATCCTTAGTGTTTCTAAAATCAGTT
>JBGVDY010000356.1:0-2563 GCA_045119585.1 Acutalibacteraceae bacterium
AAAGGACAATATCACGATGCGTAGCATCATATAACTGCGAAGCAATATGACTCGCCGCCCGCGAATATAACTGAGGCACCTTCCTTACGGAGGGTGCCTCTACGGCTGCCTTTTAGTTTACATAAAATTTTAAACAAAAAATTCTAAAGATTTTAAACCGCAAATCACAATAAAAATAACTATTGTGGGACTTGTGAAAAACCATTTGTAAATTTGCCCTTTTGTAGCGTTTGTTTTCTTATTTTTTAAAGTAAACGCATCCTTGCGGTCATTTAAAAGATATATACCAATAAATCCAATTAGAATAGAAATTATTAAATAAATTACAAAGCAAACGTTTTTGGCTGTAGTATCTTGACCCATAAAAGCATAGTCAAAAATAACAGAAACCGCATTGTTAAAGGCATGTATAGCAACCGCAGTCCAAATAGATTTTGTTTTTACGGTTGCGTAACCTAAAATTAACCCAACTAAAAACGCAAAAGGCATTTGCTGAAAATTACCGTGAAGTATTCCAAAAACTATTGCCGATGTTAATACAGCAAACGAATCGGAATATTTACGAAGGCTACCTAAAATAAGACCTCTACATGCAAATTCTTCTACCAAAGGCGGAACAACTGCAATTGCAATTGCGGTTAACATAAAACCAAAAAATCCCTCGGGCTTTGCGCCATAATCCACTTCGTATTCTATACCAAAGCTTGAAAAAACACTGCCCATATAAGAAACGGTTATATTAGCAACGGAACAAAAACCTACACCTAATAAACCGTAAGGTATTATATCATTAAGGTTTGGTTTTTTAAATTTAATAAGACCCGATATTCTTATATTTTGAATTTTGAAAACAATTACAAAAGGAATTGTAAACATTATTACAGAAAAAATAGCGTTAAAAACCTGAGTAAAAGCAGGGTCTGAAAGAAAGGCAATGGTTTTTGTGTTCCAAATATTAAAAAACGTTAAAACCGAACGTAAAGCATATACTGCCAACTCGGATATTGCCAACAAGATAAGCAACGCTGCGCCTATCGTGTTGGCTGTTTTCCTTACGTCTTTTCGTTCTTCAAAGGTTTCAGGTGTGAAACCGTATGGAATATAGGTAACGTAGGTTGGTTTTTCTTGTTGCGGATTAAAATTTTGTGTTTGGTTATACATAAATAACTCTCCGTTTAAATTATTACCGCAAATTATTCGTTAATTTCCCCTGTTTCTTCCTGTTCATCACTTGCATCAGGCTCAACTAAACCGGAATCTGCATCAGCTTCTTCGGGTTTATCATTAACTTCGGCTTCATCATGTTCAGCCATACCAACCGACAAAATCTTACGAACAGTATCACCGTTAGAGTTAGTTGTCTTCATTATTCTAACACCCTTTGCAGGACGTGCGAATTCTGAAATATCGTCCGCAAAAATACGGATTATAATACCGTCATCGGCAATCATGATAATATCGGTATCGCCTTCAGTTACAGGAAGTACTGCCGCAACAAGACCATACTTATCTACGCGATAGTTCTTTATACCCTTACCGCCGCGTGACTGCAATCTATAATCGGCAATATTACTTATACGTCCATAGCCTGTTTCACTAACGGTAAGTACGCGGGTGTTTTCATCACAAATAGCCATATCTACAACACTATCTCCATCACGCATAGTAATAGCCTTAACACCACGTGCGGTTCTACCCATTGTACGAACGTCATTTTCGCTAAACTGAATAGCAAAACCGTTTTTGGTAGCGATAAGAAGATTATCTTCTCCACTTGTAAGGCGTACAAATTTAAGACTGTCGCCCTCATCAATAGAAAGCGCAATAATACCTGTTTTGCGGGTGTTCTTAAATTCGGAAAGACGAGTACGCTTAATAATACCCTTTTCGGTAACCATACATAAGTAGCGTTCGTTATCATCCTTAACAGTACACGGAAGAATTGTCATAATTTTTTCTTCCGGCATTAGTGGAATAACGTTTACAACGTTCATACCTTTACTTTGACGGCTACCTTCTGGAATTTCGTATGCTTTTATGCGGTAAACACGACCAAGGTTTGTAAACATCATAATGCTATCGTGTGAAGAGCATACAAACATATTTTGTACAATGTCGTCCTCACGGGTGTTCATACCCTTAATACCCTTACCACCACGGTTTTGAACACTGTATTCACTTGCGGGAACACGCTTAATATAACCGTTTTCAGTTTTGGTAATAACACATTCTTCTTCGGGGATAAGGTCTTCAATATCAACTTCGCCTGCAACGTCTGTAATTTCACTACGGCGATCGTCAGAGAACTTATCTCTAAGATTTAATGCTTCTGTCTTAACTATGTCAAGAATTCTTGCCTTGCTTGCTAAAATTTCCTGACATTCTTTAATAAAGGCAAGCTTTTCATCTAACTCGTCAAGAATTTTTTGCTTTTCAAGACCTGATAACTTACCTAACTGCATTTGAACGATTGCAGTAGCCTGAATATCATCTAAGCTGAAGCGTTCCATCAAAGCTTCTTTACTTTCGGGAATGCTCTTGCTTGCGCGAATAATTTTAATAA
>JBGVDY010000357.1:0-6448 GCA_045119585.1 Acutalibacteraceae bacterium
CGGTGAAGTTGGTTAATGCTACCGCTCAGGCAGAAGCGTTTAGATTAATTGAACCGCTTCTTACCGAAAAGGAACTTTTGGTTTTTAAGCGGGGCAGAAATTTTCATACAGGCAATACCCCTAAAAATTCCACGGGTGGCGAGTATCATACCGCAACAGGTCTTGAAACACTTTTTGGGTTTCTTTATTTAAACGGTGAAAATGACCGCGCAAAGGAATTATTTGATATAATATGGAAAAAAGAAATGGATACACTAATGTAAAGTGTATCCATTTTATTTTTAGGGGTGTTTTTTTGAAAGTAAGAGTGTTTTTGTGTGATATTCTTTTCTTTTTATTTGGTAGTGCGGTGTATTCAGTGGCGGTGCTTACGTTTTTATCACCTAACGAAATCACACCCGGCGGTGTTACGGGTATAGCAATATTGATGAACTACCTTTTTTCACTCCCTGTTGGTTTAATGGTATTTATAATAAATATCCCGATTTTGGTTGGTGGTTTCTTTAAATTTGGAAAAGTATTTATTTTAAAAACAGCGTTAGCCACAGCTTGCGTTTCGGTAATAATTGATGTTTTCGAGCTTTTTATCCCAACACTTAAAATTGATTTGATTTTGGCTTCAGTATTTGGTGGCAGTTTGATGGGGTTGGGTATTAGTATAATTATGCTACGCGGCAGTACCACCGGCGGAGTAGATGTTATAGCAAAGTTTATAAATGAACGTTACCCTTATTTTAGTGTGGGAAAGATAATTTTGCTTATTGACGGGTTGATTATAGCCTTATCTGCAGCAGTATATAAAAATGCTCAAAGTGCACTTTATTCTATTGTTACGTTATATGCTTCTTCCAAAATAATGGACCTGATGTTATACGGCGCAGACAAGGGAAAGATAATTTATATAATAAGTGACCATATACAAGATATAGTATATGACATTTTGCACGTAATCAATCGCGGAGTGACTATTTTAGAAGTGACAGGCGGCTATAATAAAGAGAAAAAACAAATGATAATGTGCACAGTAAGGCGTAATGAAGTGCACGCAGTATATAAAAGTGTAAAAGCGCATGATAATAAGGCTTTTATCGTGGTTGCCGAAGCGGGAGAAATACACGGAAAAGGTTTTCAAAAATAATTTTTTTAAAAAAACTAAAAAAACTATTGCTATTTCTATTATTTGTGGTATAATAATCTTTGCTAATACAAGATATTGTGTTTTAAAGAAAATCAAAAATCACGGAAAATACTTAATTTGCGAGGAAATAGTATGAAAATTATTAAAAGAAGCGGTGCGGAAGTAACCTTCGACCCGGAGAAGATTGTTATAGCGGTAACAAAAGCGAATGAAAGCGTTGTTCCCAGTGAGAGAATGAGCGCAATTCAAATCAAAAGAATAGCTGAAGATGTAGAGAGTGCAGCAGCTAATATGAACCGTTCTTTAAGCGTGGAAGAAATTCAAGATATGGTAGAAGACCAAATTATGAATCAGCGCGCATTTGACGTAGCTAGACGCTATATTACCTATCGTTATAATCGTGCACTTGTTCGTAAGTCAAACACTACTGATGAACAAATTCTTAGCCTTATTGAATGCAATAACGAAGAAGTTAAGCAAGAAAACAGTAATAAAAATCCTACCGTAAACAGCGTTCAGCGTGACTATATGGCAGGCGAAGTTAGTAAGGATATTACAAAGCGTATTCTTTTAAGTCCTGAAATTGTTGATGCACATGACCGTGGTCTTATTCACTTCCATGATGCCGACTACTTTGCTCAACATATGCACAACTGTGACCTTGTAAACCTTGAAGATATGCTTCAAAACGGTACTGTTATTAGCGGTACTTTAATCGAAACACCACACAGCTTTTCTACTGCTTGTAATATCGCTACCCAAATTATTGCTCAGGTTGCTTCCTGTCAGTATGGCGGTCAAAGTATTAGCCTTACCCATTTAGCACCTTTTGTTGACATTAGCCGTCAAAAGATTTATAAGGAAGTTGTGGAAGAAACCACAAACGCCGGTGTAAATCTTCCTGAAGAAAAGCTTCGCGATATTACCGAAAAGCGCTTGCTTGACGAAGTTCGTAAGGGCGTACAAATGATTCAGTATCAGGTAGTAACCCTTATGACCACAAACGGTCAGGCTCCGTTCGTTACAGTATTTATGTACTTGAACGAAGCTAAAAACGACCGTGAAAAGCAAGACTTAGCTCTTATTATTGAAGAAGTTTTAAGACAACGCTATCAGGGTGTTAAAAACGAAAAGGGCGTATGGGTAACACCTGCATTTCCAAAACTTATTTACGTTTTGGCAGAGGATAACATCCGCGAAGACAGTAAGTATTGGTACTTAACCAAATTAGCAGCAAAATGTACCGCTAAGAGAATGGTACCTGACTATATCTCCGAAAAGGTTATGCTTCAGAATAAGATCGACAAAAACGGTGAGGGTCACTGTTATACCTGTATGGGTTGCCGTAGCTTCTTAACTCCTTACGTTGATGAAAACGGCAAGCCGAAGTATTACGGACGTTTCAACCAAGGTGTTGTTACTGTAAACTTGGTAGATATTGGCCTTTCTGCTAATAAGAATATTGATAAATTCTGGGAAATTTTTGACGAACGTATGGAACTTTGCCACAGAGCACTCCAAGCACGTCACGAAAGACTTACAGGTACTGTGTCTGATGCCGCTCCTATACTTTGGCAGTACGGCGCGCTTCTTCGTCTTAAGAAGGGTGAAACTATAGATAAGTACTTACACGGCGGTTATTCTACCTTGTCACTCGGCTATGCAGGCCTTTGGGAATGTGTTTACAGTATGACGGGTAAAAAGCTTACCGAAAAAGCTGGCGAAGAGTTTGGTCTTGAAGTAATGCGTAAGCTTAACGAATACACTGCAAAGTGGAAGGCTGCCGAAAATATTGACTATTCACTTTATGGCACACCGCTTGAAAGCACAACCTATAAGTTTGCAAAATGCTTACAAAAACGTTTCGGTACAATAGCTGGTGTAACCGATAAAAATTATATTACAAACAGCTATCACGTTCACGTTACAGAAGATATTGATGCATTTGATAAGTTGGCATTGGAAGCTAAATTCCAAGCATTGTCACCGGGTGGTGCAATCTCTTACGTAGAAGTTCCTAATATGCAAAACAATATCGATGCTGTTCTTTCGGTTATGAAGTTTATCTACGATAACATTATGTATGCCGAGCTTAATACAAAGAGTGACTTCTGTCACGAATGCGGTTTTGACGGCGAAATACTTGTAGAAGAAGATGAACACGGCAAATTGGTTTGGAAGTGTCCTTCTTGCGGTAACACCGACCAAGATAAGCTAAACGTAGCAAGACGTACTTGCGGTTACATTGGTACGCAGTTCTGGAATCAAGGCAGAACACAGGAAATTAAGGAAAGAGTACTTCACTTATAATGAATTACGCAGCAATTAAAAAATTTGATATTGCCAACGGCCCGGGTGTCAGAGTATCGCTTTTTGTAAGCGGCTGCCGTCATAAATGTAAAAACTGCTTCAATAGTGAAGCGTGGGATTTTGGTTACGGCGACGAGTTTACGGATGATACCTTAAATGAGCTGATGGACGCACTAAATCTTGATTATATCGAAGGGTTCTCGCTTTTGGGCGGCGAACCCTTCGAGCCTGAAAATCAGGAATGCGTTTTAAAAATACTTAAAACAATAAAAGAAAAACTTCCCCAAAAAACCGTATGGTGTTATACAGGCTTTTTGTTTGATAATCAGTTGCTTAAGGGTACTGTAGGCGATTTGGATACGGTCAAACAAATATTAAGCTGTATTGACGTTTTGGTGGACGGTAAGTTTGTGGAAGAGCTTAAAAGCTTAGACCTTTTATTTAGGGGTTCTTCAAACCAAAGAATAATTGATGTTAAAAAATCTTTAGAGGAAAATAATGTCACTTGGCTTCCCGGCGTTTGGCAAAGACGTATGGGTTCGGGTGATATTTACGAAGGATGAGTATAATGAAGTTAAATATTAAAAAACTTAATGAAAATGCAGTGGTGCCCACTTATGGTTCTGAGTTTGCGGCAGGTGCAGATTTATACGCTTGTACAAACGGTGAAACTGTAGTAATTGAAAGCGGCGAAACCAAGCTTATAAAAACAGGCTTGGCTATGGAAATCCCTGAAGGCTATGCGGGTCTTATTTATGCCCGTAGTGGTATTGCCAATAAGCGTGGACTTGCACCTTCCAACAAGGTTGGTGTAGTTGATAGTGACTACCGTGGCGAAATTATGGTATCACTACATAATCATTCAAACGAAACACAATCTATTGCTGATGGTGAGCGCATTGCTCAAATGGTGATAACTCCATTTTTAAAGGTTGAGTACCAAGAAGTAGAAGAAATATCAGAGACAGTACGCGGTGATGGCGGTTTTGGCTCTACAGGTAAGAAATAATAAGTCAATGGAAGTGATTTTTTGAAGGTTGCAGTTATTACAGGCGCATCTTCGGGTTTAGGGGAGCAGTTTGCGTTAAAAATTGATAAGCTTCGCCCCGAAATTGAAGAAATATGGCTTATTGCAAGAAGAAAGGATAAGCTTTCCATAATTTCAGAAAAGTTAAACAGAAAGGTTCGCGTTTTAGCTTTGGATATTACAAAAGGGGAGTGCCTTGAAGAATATACAAAGCAGTTAAGGGAAAACGGAGCCGAAGTTAAAATACTTGTCAACAATGCAGGCTTTGGAAAGCTGGGAGATTTTGATAAAGCGCCCGTTGAAGACGGTGCAGGTATGATTCGCCTTAACTGTGAAGCGCTTACGGTTTTTACTTCTTTAACGCTTCCGTTTATGAGCGATGGCGGTGAAATACTTAATTCCTGCTCTATTGCTTCTTTTGCTCCAAATACGCGTATGGCGGTTTATTCTTCTACAAAGGCTTACGTTATGAGTTTTTCGAGAGCTCTTAGAAGTGAACTTAAAAAACGAAAAATAAATGTTTTAGCGCTTTGTCCGGGACCTATGGATACTGAGTTTTTATCCCTTGCAGGTATAGAAAAGGGCTCAAGCCATACCTTTGATACCTTACCGCGCGTAAATCCTGCTTTAATGGCGGAAAAATCGCTTAATGCTTCTAAAAGAAAAAAAGCGGTTTATACTAACCGCGTGTTTTACAAATTTTACCGAATACTTGCAAAGCTTTTACCACATAGTTTTGTTATGAAGCTTGCAGGAACATAAAATTAAGCCAAGTAACTTTTTTGTTACTTGGCTTTAATTTATACACAACTATAAAGAATTTCGGCTTCGCCAATAAGTTTTACTTGAAGTGCCGCCGGAATAAATATACTGTCACCTTTTTTAAGCGGTAGCTCTTGGTTTTCCCAACTAAGCTTTGCATTGCCCTCTAAAATTACAAGAGAAACAAAACTATCGGTTTTATTTATTGTGAGTATATCTTTAAGGGATATAAGGTTTGCTGTAAAGAAATCACACTTTGCAAGCTCGCGGATAGTGTTATTTTCGTATTCAGTGATCTTGCCAACCTGTCCGTAAGGCATTTTTGGAACTTCGCATTTGGTAACGTCAAGTGCTTTTTCAATATGTAGGGGGCGTGGCTTGCCGTCGGCACCCAATCGTCCGTAATCGGAAACGCGATAGGTTGTATTTGAATTTTGTTGAACTTCAGCAATTAAAATACCTTCGCCAATAGCGTGAAGTGTGCCTGCATCGATAAAGAAAACGTCACCTTTGTGCACGGGTACGCTATTGCAAACTTCGGTAAGAGTATTATCTTTAATTCGTTTTTCAAACTCTTCTTTAGAAATATCCTTGCAAAAGCCATAAATTAACTGCGCACCCTCGTCACAATCTACAACATACCACATTTCGGTTTTGCCGTATTCACCTTCATTTTTGAGGGCATACTCATCGTCGGGGTGAACTTGAACTGAAAGCTTTTGCTTAGCATCAATAAGCTTTATAAGAAGTGGGAAATAAGCAAATTTTTCTGATTTTTCACCTAAAGCAGACTTGCCCCAAATCTCTAATGCTTCGGGTAGGGTTTTGCCCTTAAGCTCACCATTTACAACAACACCCGAGCCATCCTTATGGCAGGAAAGCATCCAACCTTCAGCAGCAATTTCGGTTTCGGTTTCAAGACCATATTCGGTTTTTAGTCTACTGCCACCCCAAATATAATCTTTAACGGGGGGCTTTAATAATAAAGGATACATAAAATACCACCTTGATTTAGTTATATAATTATAATACTACAATCTATAATATTTTTCAAGGAAAAAAGCTGTGTCAAAGGAGACACTTCGTAAAGAAGTGTTCTCCCTTATTCATTTTTTATATAAAAATTGACACTTTCTACTTGAAAGTGTCATAGTGGGTTACGCACTTTCAAATGTGCGTAACGGGAGTACATATTTTTCAAACTAACCTAT
>JBGVDY010000358.1:0-1076 GCA_045119585.1 Acutalibacteraceae bacterium
TATTCATTATTTTTTTTATAATTGTAAATAAAATAAATGTATAATAATATTCGTAACTTTAGTTTTAAGGAGCTTTTTTAATGAACGATTACGATTATCAAAATGGTTTTTACAGTTACCAACCAAAATCTAAAAAGAAAAAGAAGAAATACGGTGTAAAAATGATAATTTTCACTTGTGTTTTAAGTGCACTTATAGGTTTTGGCGGTGCCTTTGGCGGCTTTTATTATTTGGCACAAAAAGGTTTTTTTAACAATGATATTAGTCAAAGCCCCGTTCAAGAAAACAATGTTAATATAAACGTTGATGAACAAGCAACGTCGGTTGTTGAAGCTGTTGCCAAAAAAGTAACACCTAGTGTTGTTGGAATAAGAACCACTACTTCTGTTCAAAGTTTTTTTGGTAATAATGAAGCAAGTGGGGAAGGTAGCGGTGTTGTTTACAGTAAGAACGGATATATTGTTACTAACTATCACGTAATTGCTGATGCAATTAAGAACTCACAAAGTAAAATAGAAGTTTTTTTGGGTGATTTAGATACCAAAGCATACAATGCAACTGTTGTAGGTTATAATATTTCTACTGACTTAGCTGTTATTAAAATTAATGCAAAAAATCTTACTGCAATAGATATTGCAGATTCTTCAAAGCTTAAGATTGGACAATACGTAATAACAGTTGGCAACCCCGGCGGACTTGAATTTATGGATAGTGTAACCTATGGTGTTATAAGCGGTCTTAACCGTGTTGTTTCAAGTGATTCTTCAGTTTCTCTTATACAAACAGATGCTGCTATTAATCCTGGTAACTCAGGTGGTGCGCTTGTTAACGTTAAAGGTGAACTTGTAGGAATTAACTCTTCTAAGATTGTGTCAGAAGAGTTTGAAGGTATGGGCTTTGCTGTACCTTCAAATACTATGGTTGAAATTTGCGATAAAATAATTGAAAACGAAAATTCACCCGAACCATATATCGGTATTACTATAAGTGAAAAATATACTTCATCTGTTCTTTCGTTTTATGGTTATCCTTCGGGTGCGGTAGTTCTTAGTGTATTTGAAGGTAGCCCTGCTTAT
>JBGVDY010000359.1:0-10018 GCA_045119585.1 Acutalibacteraceae bacterium
CGATAGTTCCATAAACGATTACAGGTCCTGCTATTTTGAACATATTAGCACCTACACCCAAAACAAACCCTTCTGCCTTAAACTCTATTGCAGGGGAAACTACAGCATTAGCAAAGCCCGTAATAGGTACTAAGGTTCCTGCACCCGCAAACTTTGCAATTTTACTAAATAGACCGAGTGCAGTCAAAAATGCCGATAAAAATATAAGACTTACAGTCACTAGAACCTTTGCCCTTTCTTCATCCAAAGCACAGGTTTTAGTATAAAGTTCTAAAAGCAGTTGCCCTAAAACACAAATTAATCCGCCAACCAAAAAGGCGCAAATACAGTCTTTGAATTTTGGGGACGGTGGTGAAAGTTTTTTAACCATTTCGGAATATTGCTTGTTACTAGGTTGCATAAAAAACACTCCTTTTAAGAGTATTTTATCTTAAAGGGAGTGTTTTATTCATAATATTAAGTTGAGCTTTCACTAGGTGTTAAATGCTTTTTAATTTTGTTGTAAATTACTACAAAAGCAACTGTCAACGCTATTATGCAAGCAATCCAGGAAATAGGGTAAGAAATATAAAGGCTATCAAGCGTGTGATAAACTTTAAATATTGTAAATATCCATACAATTCTAACACCGCAAACGCCTGAAACTGCAATAAGCATACTTACGAATGAATATCCCATACCGCGAACAGGACCGTTAACAGTCTCATATATACCGCACAAGAAATAAAACAGGCAGACATAGGACATACGCTTTATACCAAAGTCTATTGACTCGGGGCTATCGGTAATGTATAGCGACAACAGTTGAGTTTTAAATGTGAAAACCACACTTATAACAATAAGGCTAATAGCAGTAACACAAATAGAATTTATAATAAACGCCTTTAAAATTCGTTTTGGTTTTTTAGCGCCAATATTTTGCCCTGTGTAATTAAGGGAGGTTTGATGGAAAGCGTTCATTGTAACATATACGAATCCTTCAATATTTTGCGCTGCCGCGTTACCCGCCATTGCAACCGCGCCGAACGAGTTAACAGATGACTGTATAATAACATTAGAAAATGAAAAAACAGAGGACTGCAATCCCGATGGCAAACCTATTTTTACAATTTTTAAAAACTCTTGACGGTGGATATGTAGCTTTTTAAAATCAAGTTTTAATATATCGTTACGGCGAGCAAGTGTTATTACCATTAAAACGCAGGAAGTAACCTGCGCAATAACAGTTGCCGTAGCCACACCTGCAACATCTAAATCAATAACAGTTACAAAAAATACATTAAGGCACACGTTTATAATGCCTGCAAGACTTAAATATTTAAACGGTGTTTGCGTATCTCCGGAAGCCCTGAAAATCGCCGCCGTAAACTCAAACACCAAGCTTGGTACCATACCGCAAAAATAAATACGGGTATACAAAACAGAAAGCGATAAAATATCATCAGGTATACCCATAGCATGAAGTATAGGCGGCGCCAAAGTAAAACCTAAAAAAGTAAGAATAATGCCGCAAATACACGCAAGCGGTACAGCGGTATGTACAATTTTAGATATTTTTTCATCATCCTTAGCACCTATCGCATTGGCAACACTAACACTAACACCTATTGACAGCCCTATAAAAAGGTTTACTATAAGGTTGATAAGTGAACTTGTACCACCCACGGCAGCAACACTGTTACTACCGCAAAACCTACCTACAATCACCAAGTCTGCCGCATTAAAAAGAAGCTGCAAAACCGAGGTGCAAATTATAGGTAACGTGTACTTAATAACATTTACAAAAATCGGACCGTTACACATATCAATCCGTTTTGAACGAGCTGACACTCCAAAAATCCCCCTAATTATTTGTTTATTATAATTATACCACTTAAAATAGTGTTTTCAAGTGTTTTCGGACAAAAAAACCGCAGAAAAAAACTGCGGTTTTCTCATTATAATTCTACAATTTCTATATTTTCAATTTCAACCGCTACAATCGGCTTGTCGCCTGCTGCAGTTTTTACGTTTGCAATAGCGTCTACTGTGTCCATTCCTTCATAAACCTGACCAAAAACACTATGGCGATAATCAAGCCAAGGTGTACCGCCCATATCGGCATAAGCCTTTGCACAATCGCTTGGGAATGCATCTGGCAAATCTTCCATCTGGTCTAACATATTTGACGGAACGGTATTAGCTTGCACAATAAAGAACTGACTGCCGTTTGTATTAGGACCCGCATTCGCCATTGAAAGCGCGCCGCGGATATTATGAAGCTCGGGTGAAAATTCATCCTCAAATTTGGTACCCCATATCGATTCACCGCCAATACCTGTACCCATTGGGTCGCCGCCCTGAATCATAAAATCTTTAATTACACGGTGGAAAATAAGACCGTTATAATAGCCATTTTTAGCGTGCGTAGTAAAGTTTTCAAAGGTTTTTGGTGTTTTATCGGGGAATAATTTAATCTTGATATCACCCATTGTGGTATGCATGATTGCAACTGTGTCACCTTTTTCAGGTGTTTTTAACTGTAAATAAGCCATAATTTGCCTCCAAAATATAAAATTATCACTTGTATTTTACCACTATATGTAGTATAATACAAGTAATAATTGGCAAAAATTTAAAATTAAAGGAGTATTTTTATGAATTGTCCTTTTTGTTCCTATGAAGAAAGCAAAGTAATTGACTCACGCCCTACTGATGAAGGGCAACGAATCCGTCGTAGACGTGAATGCTTACAATGCGCTAAGCGTTTTACTACATACGAGATTATTGAAAGCCTTCCCATTATTGTTATTAAGAAGGATAAATCACGCGAAACCTTTAACCGCAATAAGATTATGAACGGTCTTTTGCGCGCTTGTGAAAAACGTCCGGTATCTATTGATATGCTTGACAGAATGATAGATGATATTGAAGCTGTTATTCAAAACTCATTAGACCGTGAAGTAACAAGCGAAAAAATAGGCGAGCTTGTAATGGAAAAATTAAAGGATATTGATGAAGTAGCCTATGTTCGTTTTGCATCGGTTTACCGCCAATTTAAGGATATAAATACCTTTATGTCCGAGCTTAGCAAGCTCTTATCCAAAGACTAATAATAACAAAGGGTATTTTGCATACCCTTTGTTTTTTAAAACAGGAGTTACTATGTCACAAAATATTTTACTTGCAGATTTATTACTACCAAATATCACAAAAACACCCGACTATTATGAAAATCTCTACCCCACCCGTAATTTACCCGAAGGCGCAAGGGTTGTTCGTATAGCACCAAGCCCTACAGGCTATTTGCATTTAGGTGTTTTATTTGCGGCTCTTGTAAACCGCATAACCGCAACCACTTCAGGCGGTGTATTCTTTACCCGTATTGAAGATACCGACAAAAAGCGTGAAGTTGAAGGCGGTATAGAAGATATTATAGACGGTCTTGGCCGCTTTGGCATCACTATTGACGAAGGCTTTATAAGCGGTAAAGAACAAAAAGGTGACTATGGTCCTTATCAACAAAGCCAACGTGCCGAAATTTACCAAACCTACGTTAAAGAACTAATCCGTCAAGGTCTTGCATACCCTTGTTTTTGCACTGCTGAAGAATTAAGTGCTCTTCGCGATCAACAGGAATCAGATAAAATACGCACAGGCTACCACGGCGAATGGGCAAAATGCCGCAATCTTACCTTTGAACAAATTAAAGCCAACGTTGAAAAAGGTATGCCTTTTGTAATACGTCTTAAGTCCCCCGGAAGCGAAGAAAACAAAGTGATTTTTGACGATGCTATTAAAGGCAAAATTGAAATGCCCGAAAATGATGAAGATTTTGTACTTTTAAAATCTGACGGCATCCCCACCTATCACTTTGCACACGCTATTGACGACCACTTAATGCACACTACCCACGTTATGCGTGGTGACGAATGGATTTCATCAGTACCGAAACATATTCAGTTATTCAAGCTTTTAGGCTTTAAGGTGCCTAAGTTTGCACATATTTCCCCAATTATGAAGCTTGACAACGGCGCAAAACGTAAAATTTCAAAGCGTAAAGACCCCGAAGCTGCTGTTCGTTTCTTTGCTGAAGAAGGTTTTATGAGTGAATCGGTTATTGAATATTTGATGACCATTGCCGCAAGTGACTTTGAAGATTGGCGCCGAGCTAATCCCGATAAATCTTATAAAGACTTTAAGTTTAACTTAAAGAAAATGAGTGTTTCGGGCGCTTTGTTTGACTCGGTTAAGCTTTTGGACGTAAGCAAAAACTTAGTTTCACGTCTTTCAAGTGTAGAAGTTTATAACTTTGTTACCGCTTGGGCAAAGGAATTCGATGCCGAATTCTATAGTGTTTTAACCGCTAATCCTGAATATACAAAAGCAGTATTCGCTATTGACCGTGACGTTCCAAAACCACGTAAGGATATTGCAAAGTGGAATGAAATTAAAGACTACTTCTCATATATGTTCAGCGAGTACTACACTCCCGATTTCACTTTACCCGAAAACGTAGCAAATGAAGATGCTGTAGCATTCTTAGAAAAATATAAAACCGTTTATTCACCTGATGATGATAAACAAGTTTGGTTTAATAAGATTAAAGAAATCGCACCCTTGCTTAATTTCGCGAGTGAAACTAAGGAATACAAAGCTAATCCCGATGCATACAAGGGACATGCCGGTGATTTAAGTACAGTTTTACGTATTGCCATTACGGG
Source organism: Acutalibacteraceae bacterium (assembly GCA_045119585.1). Taxonomy (GTDB): domain Bacteria; phylum Bacillota; class Clostridia; order Oscillospirales; family Acutalibacteraceae; genus UBA737. The sequence continues at coordinate 4,704 of JBGVDY010000359.1, forward strand.
CAGAAGAAATACTCCTGATTTATGCAGTATTATGGCAGTTCTCGGTAAAGAGGAATGCTTAAAGCGTATCGAAAATGCAATAAGAGGTTAATTTATGGAAGAAATTATTAAAAATGAAGAAGCGGTTGCTTCTAACTTTATACACGATTTTATTGACGAAGATTTAGCGGAAGGTGTTTACGAAAAAGTTCAAACCCGTTTCCCGCCCGAACCAAACGGTTATCTTCATATTGGTCATGCAAAGGCCATTTGCATCGACTTTGCCACTGCCGAAAAATACGGCGGTAAATGTAATTTACGTCTTGACGATACTAACCCTACAAAAGAAGACGTTGAGTACGTAGATGCTATTAAAGAAGATATTGAATGGTTAGGATTTAAGTGGGATAACGTTTACTTCGCTTCTGATTATTTTGATTTTATTTATGAATGCGCATTAAAGCTTATAGATAAGGGACTCGCTTATATTGATGAATCTACACCCGACCAAATCCGTGAAATGCGCGGCACTTTAACTGAAGCAGGTGTAAACAGCCCTTACCGTGACCGTCCAATCGAAGAAACTAAGGATTTATTCGCTCGAATGACCGCAGGCGAATTCGAAAACGGCGCAATGGTGCTTCGTGCTAAAATTGATATGGCATCTTCTAATATAAATATGCGCGACCCGATCATCTACCGTATAATGAAGGCCACACACCACCGCACAGGCGATAAATGGTGCGTATACCCAATGTACGACTTTGCGCATCCTTTAAGTGATGCCAAAGAAGGTGTTACCCACTCGCTTTGCTCTTTGGAATTTGAAAACCACAGACCGCTTTATAACTGGTTCTTGGAAGTTTTAGATATCCCTACCCCACCCCGTCAAATTGAATTCGCACGAATGAACGTAAACTACACCTTAACCAGTAAACGTAAATGCTTAAAGCTTGTTAACGACGGTCTTGTAAGCGGTTGGGACGATCCTAGAATGGCTACTATCTGCGGTATGAGAAGACGCGGTTACCCCTCGGAAGCAGTACGTAATTTCGTTGATAAAATCGGTGTTTCTAAAGCATATAGCGTTATTGACTACGCATTGCTCGAGTCTTGCGTTCGCGATTACCTTAACGAAAACGCTAATAGAGCAATGGCAGTACTTCGTCCCTTGAAGGTTGTTATTGACAATTATCCCGAAGGCAAAACTGAAGAAATTTCGGTTGATATTAACCCCAATAAGCCTGAGCTTGGCAAAACAAAGGTTACCTTCTCTAAAGAAATTTTCATTGAGCAGGATGACTTTATGTTAGACCCACCAGGCAAATACTTTAGACTTTGCCCTGCTAAGGAAGTACGTTTGAAGAGTGCTTACTATATTAAATACGCTTCACACGAGACCGATGAAAACGGCAACATTACAGTAGTTCACGCAACCTACGACCCCGAAAGCTTTGGCGGTGAAACCGCAGACGGCAGAAAGGTTAAGGGTACACTACACTGGGTATCTGCTGAAAACTGCATTGATGCTGAAGTTCGCCTTTACGAGCGTCTTTTCAACGTACCTAATCCAAGCGACGAAGAAGGCGTTTCTTCCTTTGCTGATAACCTTAACCCGGAATCGCTTACAGTACTCGAAAACTGCAAGCTTGATAAGTCATTATTAGGTGTTAAATCGGGCGAAACCTTCCAATTTATGCGTCAAGGATATTTCTGTGTTGATAAGGATTCCACCGATAACAAGCTTGTCTTTAACCGTACTGTAGCGCTTAAGGATTCTTTCCAAAAGAAGGCTTAAAATATGACTGTAAAAGATATATTTGAGTTTTTGAATAAAAAATTTCCTGTGGATACCGCTTGTGATTTTGATAACGTAGGCTTACTTTTAGGTGACGGCGAAATAAACGTTACAAAAACTATTATAGCTCTTGACTGCACAATGGATGTTATAAAAGATGCTATCAAAAACAGTTGTGAGCTTATTATCACACACCACCCTGTAATATTCAGTCCGCTTAAAAACGTGCTTAAGGGCAGTATACCATATGAAGTTATTCACAATAATCTCTCGGTAATTTCTATGCACACAAACCTTGATATAGGTGTTGGCGGTGTTAACGATAGTCTTTGTGAAAACTTGTCACCCCTATCGATTGAAACGGTTATCGCAAGTGACGGTTATGCATTAAAGAAATGCACCATATCACCCATTAGTGCTAATGATTTAGCAGATAGTTTAAAAAATGCTCTTGGCGGTAGTATTAAATTTACCGATTCAGGCAAAAAGATAAAAAATGTTTTGGTATGCTCTGGCAGCGGCGGAAACTTTGTAAACGAAGTTAAAGGTTTTGAGTGTGATGCACTAATTACCGCCGACGTTAAGCATAATCAATTTCTCGATGCTAACCTTTTAGGTCTTTCACTTTTCGATGCCGGTCACTTTAACACCGAAGACGTTGTAATAAATCCTTTAAAGGAATTATTACAAGCTGAATTTTCGGATATTCAATTTTTAACAAATCATAATAACTTAATTAAAAACCGCTGATTACAGCGGTTTTTAATATTTTATAAGGTTTAGGCTATAATATTTTTGGTGATTAAATGATAACAACAATTATTCGCACAATTATATTATATGTATTTGTAACCTTTGCAATACGGGTTATGGGCAAGCGCCAAATTGGTGATATGCAACCAAACGAGCTTGTTATCACACTATTAATATCAGAAATTGTAGCAATACCGCTTCAGGATATCAGTCAACCTATTTTAAGCGGTGTTGTTGCTATTTTTATGCTCATTGTGCTTGAAATCGTAATGTCGGTGCTCTCGCTAAAAAGTATAAAGGTACGAAAGTTTATGAGCGGTAACTCGGTTGTTATAATTAATAATGGTGTTGTTGACCAAATAGCTATGAAAAATGTTAGAATGACTGTTTTAGACCTTATAGAACAACTGCGCGGACAGAATGTGTTTGATATTTCCACCGTAGCCTTTGCCGTTCTCGAGATAAATGGTAATTTAAGCGTACTGCTTAAAAGCGGTGATCAACCCGCAACAGTAAAAGATATGGGCATTAAAAAAGAAAAAGCAGCATTGCCCTTGCCTGTTATTAGCGACGGTAAAATTTTAAAAGACTCACTTAAAGCCCTTAATATTACAACCGACGCTTTAAATAAAAAACTTAACGCCAACCACACAACCGCAAATGAAGTATTTTTAATGACACTTGACCGTTACGATAATATTAGTATTGTAAAGAAAGGTAATAATATATGAAAAGACTAATTATTGCAGCTATACTTTTCGTAGTTGTTATAGCAACGTATTTAACAAGCCTTTTTTATATTACTGACAGTTGTGACACAGCAAAAGGTATGGTTGAAAATTCAATAACGGCATACACTAAAAATCAAACCGCTAAAAATGAAGCTTGTAATTTAGAAACTTATTGGAATAAAAAAGAACCTTTACTTTCAGTTTTTGTTAATCACGATAGAATAGATGATATTGAAACCGCTATTTCGCTTATGAACGTTTATGCCAAAATCCCGAAAAACGAGCTTTTTTATGAATATGCCGATAACGTAAAAGTGCTAATTCATCAAATTATGGAAGACACAAAATTCACTATGCACAGCATTTTTTAACTTTAAAGTAATAAATTGTTGCTATTTTTAAAAAATTGTGTTACAATGGTAGAAATTGTTTCTTGAAAGGATGTAAAATATGACATTAGCATTTATACTTTATTTTGTCATAATCTTGGTAATTGGTATATTTTTCTTTTTCAAATCTAAAGATGGTGGCGAAAAAGAATATTTCTTAGGTGGTAGAAGCATGGGCCCTTGGGTTACCGCTTTAAGCGCACAGGCTTCTGATATGAGTGGTTGGCTCTTAATGGGCTTCCCCGGTAGCATTATTGCTTTCGGTCTTGGCAAGGTGTGGATTGGTATCGGCTTAGCTCTCGGTACAATTGCAAACTGGATTTTTGTTGCCCGCCGTTTACGTCGTTTTTCAAAAGCTGCGAACGACTCTATTACCCTACCGCAATACTTAACAAACCGTTTTGCAACCTCTAATCCCGCGCTTAAGGTTGTTTGCGCTATAATCTTTTTAATAAGCTTTACGGTTTACGTTGCTTCTGCGTTTAATGCAGGCGCCGAAGTTTTTGCAACCGTTATCCCTTGGTTTGAAACCCGTAAGCTTGCCGCAATGGTTATTTTTGCCGTTTTGGTTCTCATATATACATTTCTTGGCGGTTATAAAGCAGTTTGCTGGACCGACTTCTTCCAAGGCTTACTTATGCTTGTAGCATTGCTTTCTACACCTTTTATTATGTTATTTGTAGGCAAATTTGATGCAAGCTTTGCAGGTGCATTCGCAGAAGGCATTACTGAATTTGGTAGCAACCCATTCTCAGCAAGTTGGACAGATATAATATCAGGTCTTGGTTGGGGTCTTGGCTACTTTGGTATGCCCCACATTTTAGTACGCTTTATGGCTATTAAAAATTCTAAGCTTGTTAAAAAGTCATCAACTGTTGCTATTACTTGGTTAATTTTAACCCTTGGCGCTACTATTATGATAGCATGGCTTGGTCGTACATATTTATTAAATGGCACAAATTCTCTTGCGGCTACACTTTTACCAACAGGCTCACAAAGTCGTATTTTCATTGAAGTTGCATTAGATATATTCCCGCCATTTATTGCAGGTTTAATGCTTTCGGCTATTATTGCAGCAGCTATGTCTACTGCTGACAGTCAATTGTTAGTTGCATCTTCTTCATTCACAAGCGACCTTTATAATCCTATTATCAGAAAGAACAAAGCTAACGATAAAGAACTCTTGTGGGTTGGCCGTATAATAGTTTTCTGTGTAACAATGATTGCACTATTTATTGCATCAAGCGGACTTGGTAAGGCAAACTCCTGGGCTTCAAACATTATGGCTATGGTTGAAAACGCTTGGGGTCTATTTGGTTCCGCTTTTGGTCCGGTTGTTATTCTTTCGCTCTTCTGGAAACGCCTAACCTACAAAGGTGCTATTGCAGGTATCATTGGCGGCGCTGTTGCCGATATTGCTTGGCTTGTACTCTTTACAAGCACAGTTACTACACCTGTTGTATACGATACAAAGATTTACGAAATTGTTCCGGGCTTCATAATTGGCGCTATTTGCACCGTTATATTTACTCTTCTTGACAAAAAGCCTTCAAACGAGATTGAAGCTATTTTTGAAAACGCTACCAACGCTGAAATTAATGACTAATTAATTATATTTTTAAAAAAGCAGCCTTAAGAGGCACACTCCGTAAGGAAGTGTGCCTC
>JBGVDY010000360.1:0-5317 GCA_045119585.1 Acutalibacteraceae bacterium
TCAATGCTACAAGATATCAGTATGAAATCGATGGTGTGGCTATGGGAAGAATAGGTTCTACAAGCTATAATAAAATCCATAAAAACCTTGAACGCCTACTAGCCGGCAAACAGGTAGTTATGAACTAATAATTATCATTAACCCACAAAGTATAGTATACTTTGTGGGTTTTCTAATTTAAAAAATTATAAAATTTTAAAAAGTTTTGCTTACATAAAAATTTTTCTTTTGGTATAATTAAAGTAGCAAAAGGCGGTGTTTTTATGTATAAAATAGGGGATAAAGTAATTTACGGGCAAATTGGTGTTTGTACTATTACCGATATTTGTGAAAGGGTTTTAATAAAAAGACAAAAGTGCAAGTATTACGTACTAAAGCCGTTGGATTTTGATAATAACCTTATTTATGCGCCAATAGAAAATGGTAAGGTTTATATGCGGCATTTGATTTCTAAAGAAGAAGCTAACGCTCTTATTGACAGCATTCCCTCAATTGTTGAAGGTCTATCGGGTGAAAAAGAAATTACAAAAGATGAATATATCCAAAAGATTAATAACCATTCTCTTAGGGATTTAGTCGAGCTTACGGCATTTATTTATTGCAAAAAACGTAATGCACAAGCACTTAAAAAGCGATTAAATGCTATTGATGAGAAATATATGAAAATCAGTGAAAATTTACTTTTTGGTGAGCTTGCAGCTGTATTAGAGATATCTATAAATCAGGTACAAAGTTATATAGAAAAAAGAATAGAAGAATAAAAAAGAAAGTATCAAAGATACTTTCTTTTTATATAGTTATTATATTGTCACAAAAGTCAATACTTGTTTTGCGGTGAGTTACTAATATTACGGTTTTGTTATTAAGTTCCTTAATATTAGAAAGAAGTGAAAGTTCAGTTTCGTTATCAAGTGCGCTTGTGGCCTCATCAAGTAAAAGCACGGGTGTGTCAGCCAAGAGCGCTCGCGCGATGGCAAGACGTTGTATCTGACCTTCAGATAAACCGCCGCCACGCTCTGAAAGCAGAGTATCATAACCGTTTTCTAGGGATGCAATATAATCGTGAATTTTTGCGGTTTTGCAAACCTTTATAACCTCACTTAATGGTATATCGGGATTGCAAAGTGTTAGATTGTCGCGAATACTTCCCGACAAAATCATATTACCTTGCGGAACAAATGCGAAAAGTGGGCGAGTTGCTGCACTTACGTCAGTTTCATCGTTAATTTTAATACTTCCGCCTGTGATATCGTAAAGACCCAAAATAAGCTTAAACAGAGTGCTTTTACCTATACCGGAAGTTCCAACAATGGCGGTCATACTGCCTTTTTCAATTTTAAAGTTAAAATCTTTTAAAACAGGCTTATCACCGTAGCCGAAGGTGATATTTTCACCTTTAATACTTTTGAAATCCGGAAGATTTTCGGTTTGCGGAATCTGCTCGTTTTCTAATGCTTCTAATTCTATAAGTCGTTCAGCAGAAGCTAAAGCAGCATAGTATTTTGGTAAAATACCCGAAATATTTTGAAGTGGTGCACGAAGTTGGGAAATTAGCTGTAAAAACGCAATTAATACACCGAAAGATATATTGCCGTTTTTAATTTCTATAGCTCCCCAAACTAAAACTGCGTAATACCCTAATGAGAAGAACGAATAAATACTTATGTTTGTAATTACGGTTAATATTGCACGCTTAATTCGGAATTTATAGTTGTCTTCAAGATATTGATTTAAGCGTGTCTTGAAGGGTTGTTCGCTTTTAAAGGTTTTTAGAATCACACTATTTTCAAAGCATTCTTGTAAAAATGAGCGTGTAATACCTTCGGTGCGGGCGAATTCTTTATGTAGGTATTTATATTTTTTGCTTATGATTCTGCCAATAGCGGGTAGTATAATACCCAAAAGCAAAGCTAGAAGAGCAATACGCCATTCAAGCAGCATTATCGCTATTGTACCGCCTATAATTTTGCTTAGTATTGAGCACAAATCGGGGATAAGGGATACAGTATTAGAAACCACAACGTCTACGTCTGTTGTAAAGCGGTTTAAAATATCGCCTGAATGGTAGTTCCTAGTATCAGAATATTTTTTACTGTTAAGTGTTGAAAAAAGTCTTTCTCTTAGATTAATTGTATATTTACCCAAGACCGATGTTCTAAGTACTGAGGATATAGCCGAAAATAAAACTTGTAAAATTATAATAGCTGCAAAAGCAATTATATAATAGCTAAAGCTTCCGTTTTTTCCGCTGGTAGCAAATTCTAACACATTTTTTGAAAGAAAGGCTAAAGCTATATATAAAAGTGAAATCGCAACCGAGGAAAAGCTTATAATTGCGATTTTGGGTATGAATTTTTTATAACTACCGTAAATCCAAGAAAAAACTTTAGTATTTTTTTTATTCATTATTCTAAAATTCCATTTTCTTTACATTTTTTGATAAAGGTATCGATTTCACCCAAAGCTAATACGGTTGAAATTTGGAACTCGGTTAGCAATTTGTTTAAAAGTTCTGAGTTGGAATGATCAGATTCGTTTACGCAATTCCACAAAAACGCCCCATATTTACTTAAATTAAGGTTCTCAATTTGGGTACCGTTAGGAGATAGAACTTTAAATAAGTCATCATATTCTATAAGTGTATAACCATTTTTTAGCCTCATATTAACACCTCTTTAAATTTATTATATACTAAAATATTAGTTATTGCAAGTGTCAGTCATTTGGTGTATAATGTAATATATATTAAAATGTAGGAGTAAAGTTATGGATACATTCTTTGAACAAATAGTTTCAATTAAGAAAAACGGTAAAAAAATAGCAACGTTTATTGCTATATGGATTTTGGCGTTATTGCTATGCGGTATTATTTTTCTTATGTCAGGTATATTTGGCAGTTTGATTTTTTTACTAATGGCAGGTACACTCTATGGTGCGTTAAAACTTTCGGGTTTACTTAACGTTGAGTACGAGTATATTATAACTAACGGCACCTTGGATGTTGATAAAATTGTAAATAAACAAAGCCGTCAACGTATTTTAAGCTTTGATATTTCAGCGGCAACAAGAATGGAGCAATATAAGGAAGGTTTGCTTACTAATATTGATTCTAAAAATATTGTTATTGCTTGTGATGTTAATGATGAGGATGCGTATCTCTTGGCGTATGAGAAAAATGGTAAAACTATGAATTTGGTTTTTGCTCCTAATAAAAAAATGCAAACAGTTATAGAAAAGTATTTACCTAAATATTTATCTAACAGTTTGTTTAAGTAAGGTGTGTGCCGTATGGATGTTTTGAGTAAGAAGCTTATAAGGCTTTCTGAGGAAAATGCCGTCCATAACGGCGCATTTTCTTTTTTAGAGCTTATGAAAACTGCAGGTGATACCGCTTATAAGATTATATGTGATAACGTTGAACTTAAGGACAAAAAAATTGCGGTAGTTTGCGGTAACGGTAATAACGGCGGTGACGGTTTTGTAATTGCCGACAACCTTAAAAATAACGGTATGGATGTTACGGTTATTACGCCTTTAGGTGAGCCTTTAACCGATTCGGCAAAGCATTATTTTTCGGTGCTTAAAGACCTTGAAATAACAAACGTTATTGATAATGATTACGATGTAATTATTGATGCAATTTTTGGTATTGGCTTAAACCGACCTCTTGATAAAAACGTTATAGAAATTATTAATAAGATAAACTCTCAAAATGCGTATAGAGTTGCTATTGATATTCCGTCAGGAATAGAAAGCGATAGCGGAAAAGTTTTAGGCGAATGTGTAAATGCCAATTTAACCGTTACTTTTATAGCGCTTAAGCCTTGTTTTGTATTGCCGCCCGCAAGCGATTTTACAGGTAAAACTATAGTGGCTGATATTGGGGTTAATCCAATTGACTATACCTATAAAACTATTGAAGCGCCAAATTTACCCCATAGAAAAAAGAATTCACATAAAGGAACTTTTGGTACAGCAGCGCTTATTTGCGGTAGTTACGGTATGGCGGGAGCAGCGATTTTGTCTGCACGCGCATGCCTTAGAAGTGGTGTAGGTATTGCAAAATGCATCATTCCAAAAAGCATATACAAAATTTTGACTTGTGCAGTACCTGAGGCAGTTTGTGTTATAGAAAAACAAACGGTAAGCGGTACATTTAAAGGTAGTATAAACCTTTCAAAAGCCTTAGAAAAGGCTACGGCAGTGCTTGTTGGTTGCGGAATTGGTAATAACAAGAATACACAAAAGCTTGTAAAAAGACTTATAGAAAATACAAATATTCCTACAGTTATTGATGCGGATGGAATAAATGCGTTAGTTTCGAATATAAATGTATTAAAGAATACTAACGCTCCGATTATTTTAACCCCACACCCTGCAGAAATGGCGCGTCTTTGCGGTATTTCTGTGGCAGAAGTAGAAAGCGACCGAGTAAATACGGCACTTCGCTTTGCAAAGGAATTTAACTGTATTGTAGCTTTAAAGGGTGCTAATACTCTTATAGCTACTCCTGACGGTCAGGTTTACTTTAACACTTGCGGTAATAACGGACTTGCTACAGGTGGCAGCGGTGATGTTTTAGCCGGTATAACCGTTTCTTATTTAGCGCAAGGGTTAGAGCCTTTAGAAGCCGTTAAAACCGCAATATATATTCATAGCTGTACTGCTGATAAGATTGCAAGCATTAAAGGGGAAAGGGCATTATTGCCGAGTGATATAATCGAAGCATTACAATAAGGTGATTATTTGAAACGTGCATTTTCGGTTATATTAGTTTTAGTTTTACTTTGTGGTTGTAAAAGCCAAACAAAAATAACTCCCTTAAAAACGGGAATTACGTTTTATGCTAACGCTACATATTACAATGAAAGCTATGAATGTGAATGCGACATTCAAAAAAACGGAGATATGACGGTTGAATTTACATATCCCACTGAAATAGAAGGACTTAAGTTTGTTTTTACGAAAAACGGAGTTTCAGTAAATTTTAAGGATATTGAATACGTTAGCGATAATATAGTTTTTGAAAATTCGGTAGCAAGCCTTTTGTATGAAGTGCTTTCAAAAAATAAAGCCGAAGTTTTTGAAAGTGATGACGTGTTTTATATAGAGGGCGTTAATAATGATTTCGAGTACAAATTAGAGCTTGGTGCAACCGGGCTTCCCATTAAAATAACTACTAAACCCGATATTGCAAAAATAGAGTTCAGAAACGTAAAGATAATATAAAATAAAAAATGCTTTCTTTTTTAAGAAAGCATTTTTTTCTTTTGTTCGAATTTCTTTTTTGATGATTTTAATACTATAAAATACATTA
>JBGVDY010000361.1:0-3962 GCA_045119585.1 Acutalibacteraceae bacterium
TATTCATTTTTACTAAAATTTTTTTTTTTAAGCGGAGTCATTAAATTACATATTTTTTAGTGCATTTTTGCGAGTTAATATATACCAAATTCAATAAAATTAGTTTAATTTGCAATATATTCGATTGAATATAGCGATTTATTCCAATATATCGTGTCAAATTGTTTTCCGTACTTTTTTAATTGTATTCCTTATTTAAATATTAAACGCGGTATTATATAATTATTTTAATAATAGCATTATTGTATCCTTTTATGCCCTGAAGCATATTCGGATTATTTGATGTTATTTAACAATTGAGTGCTTCAATTGTTAAAATCATTCGAAAGGAAAAAAGATATGAGCATTGTGAAAAAGATTATCTGTTTGTTAATGGTTTTAACACTTTGCGTTTCATTGGGAGGTTGCAAAAAGAAAAAGAAGGTAATTGTAATAAAAAGACCTTCCTCTCAGGTTTCCGATACTGTTGAAAACAATAGCGTTATTGAAGATGTTATTGAAGATGTTGTTGAAGATGATTCTGAAAGTGATGATACTGAATCATTTGTTGAGGAAACATATTTATCAGACCGTGAGCTTGCGGACAAAGGCGAGACTACAAATGATACTCGTAAAAAAGAATACAGTACAAAGACTGCAGCTTTTGATGTTACGAAAGATTATACGGTTATTTACCCTGACGGAAATATTCAGTTAAAGCAAGCCGCACAAAAACTGGTTGAGTATTTCTCTAAAAACGGTATAGAAGTTGGTATTGCTTCCGACAGCGCCTCTAAGAAGGATAAGGAAATTCTTATCGGCGATACTAACCGTAAGAAATCCAAGCTTGCCGATAACAAGTATGCTATTTCGGTTGATGGTAAGAAGCTTTTCTTTGAAAGCGGTAACTTTAACGGTGTAATCAAGGCGGTTTCTTGGTTTACAGCTTTTAAATTTAAAAAAGGTAGCATAAACACCCTTACAGGTGAGTATGAGTTTGCATCAAAAATCAAAAGAGGCGACGGTACATATAACTTTGTTTGGGGCGACGAGTTTGACGGTAATAAGCTCGATATGTCTAAGTGGGATTTAACTTCAAGTATAAGCGCTGAAAGTTCTTTCAAGCTTTCGAGTGACCCCGCAGCACTAAATGTATCTGACGGACTATTAAAGTTATCGGCTTTGCGTTGGTTCGACCCCGATAATAATCAAATTCAAGCAATAGCACCTTATACTGTTGAAGGCAAAAAGAATATGAATTTCCAATATGGTTATTTGGAAATGAAAGCGCGTATTCCTTTCGGCAATGGTGCATGGCCTTCATTATGGCTTTCAGGTGCTTGTAAACAAGGCGCTGTAGTTAGTCCGTTGTTTGAACGTGGCGACATAAATCCTTCAAACTTCTCGGCGGAAATTGATATTGTAGAGTATACAACTCTTGCGCCAAACCTACACAAATGGTTTTACGATGATGCTACAGGTATTGATAACGACCCGTTGATAGTTAATAAACACTCATCGTTAGGTGCGGTTGAAACTCCTGTAAAGAGTGGTTTGGGAATGGATCCAAATCAATCGTATGTATATCAAACTATTGGATTTGAGTGGACACCCAAGGATATGACAATTTACATTAACGGTGAAAAATACTATCACTATAATTGGACCAAAAGCGTACAGCTTGATAGCCTAAAGGATATGTCAGATTTTATGAATCCCGTATTCATTCGTATTAACAACCATCTTATTCCAAAAAATATTCCAAGCGATTTTTCAACCTTACCTTGTGAATATTTTGTAGAATACGTAAGACTTTATCAAAAACCCAATACCGGCGGTCTTTGGATTGCTGAGTAATAAAATATAAGGAGAAAAAAGATATGAAAAGCAAATTAATTAAATCATTCGCACTTATTCTCGTGTTAATTATGGTATTATGTACTGCCGGTTGTGGCGGAGAAGAAGTAGAATACGTTTATCAGTACGAGGACGGTTCCGAAATTGCTTCACAAGACCAAGACTCGAATTCTAAGCCAAGCTCTACACAAACATCTACTCCCTCTAAAACCGAAAGTAGTGAAGCAAGTTCTACTAATACTTCTTCCTCTTCTTCTTCGGTTAAAAAGCCCTCTTCAAAGGGTGATACCGTTGTTAATGACAACGTAAATCCCGCTGATTACAAAGGCACTTCTATTACATACGCTACCTGGCGTAATCCTGCTCAATATGAAGACGGTCCTGTTGTAAAAGATTTTGAAAAGAAATACGGTATTAAAGTTAATGTAGATTTGATGACCGAATCCGAATATACAAACAAAGTATTAGGTCGAATCGCTTCTGGTAAAGCTCCTGACGTTTATTTCTCAACCTACACATTCCCTTATTGTATAGATGCGCTTCAGCCTATTGATGCTGCAAAGCTTAATTTAAAAGAAGCTATTTGGGATAAATCCCTTATCGATATTGCAACTGTTAAGGGTAAAACCTATCTTGTAGATACTGTTGGTAGTATTTGGAAAGATGAAGATATGGTTTTCTATAACAAGAAGATTTTCCGTGATAACGGTTGGACTACTCCTGAACAGTATCAAGCAGCAGGTAAATGGAACTATGATACTATGACCAAATGTATGAAGCAGGTTGCTTCTTTAGGTACCGATTATATAGGTGGTGCAGTTCACCTTGAAGGCTTGATTCACTCGGCAGGCAGCAATGTAATCGGTTTAAAGAACGGTAAGTTTGTTAATGGTACACAAAATGCTGTTACTCAAGATATTATGAAATGGGCTTCCACCGGCTTGAAAGAAGGTTGGTTAAGCACTACTTCAATTTACACTGCACTTAACGAATTCCCTTCAGGCAAGGTTGGTATTGCTATTTTACATTCATTCGGTCTTAAGAAAACAGGTTACTTAAGAAATATGAAGGCTAGCGACATAGGCTTTACATATCTTCCATCCTATAAAGATAAGGAATATACTCCTACTTCATTTGTTCGTGGTTGGGGACTTTGTAAGGGCGCTAAGAACCCTGTAGCTGCAGGTATCTTCTTACGCTATTATCTTGATGTAAACAACTATGATACATCTTCTGCATTTATTTCTAAGGAAGCAGAAAGCTTCTTCTTCAAGCTTACTTCAACTAATACTAAAAATAAGAACTTCTATTTCTGCTACGGTTCAGGTGTAAACGGTGTAACAGGTAAGGAATCTGCAGTTGCTGATTATATCAGTGCTCCTTCTCATTCTGACCCCGGACAGGTAACAACTGTTATTAAGAAATATCAGGGCGAAATTACAGCTGATATTGCTAAGCTTAATAAAAAACTCAAATAAGATTCATCTTAGCGAAAATAAAAATTCGTGAAAGGAACGAAAGATGGATATATTGAAAAATATTAAAACAAAATCAATTTTCTATAAATCCGTTGCTATATTAATTTGTGCAGTAATGATACTATCGGTTTTTACCGTTAGTATCGTTGCATACGCAGAACGGCCTGCTGTTTGGAGCGGTAGTGCGGCAACAGCATTTGCAGGCGGTAACGGTACAAGCGAGGATCCGTATATAATTGAAAATGCCGATCAGCTTTATTACTTAGTTAGTGAAGTAAGTAAAGCAAATAACGCTGACTTTACTAAGGGTAAGCATTTTAAAATCACAAAAGATATTTACATTAACGATGTTGTTAATGGTACACCGGTACAAAACATTTCAAGTCCAAAGAGTTGGGGTAACGGTCTTACCGCACCCGATACAGGTAAGAAGAATTTCTTCTACGGTACACTTGATGGTGACGGACATGTAATTTACGGTTTATATGTACTTAATTACATAAACCCAGGTTTGTTTGGTGCTATCGCAAATGGTGCAGTAGTTAAAAATCTTGGATTTGACAACTTGTATTTCGAAGGTGGCGCAGGTTCTGCAGGTGCAGTAGCAGGTTATGCTAACTATGCAGGCTTAAGCACATCAAACGTTGC
>JBGVDY010000362.1:0-1561 GCA_045119585.1 Acutalibacteraceae bacterium
TTTGTTACCGAAAACGGCACTGAACAGAGTGAAGTTATACCGAGTGGTAACGAATTAAATAACTACACCGCAGGCTATATTGACAGTCGTGCGGTTTTTCCTTGCATTAAGCAGGTGTTAAGGTTTGGCATTAAGTTTGAATGCAAGGGCACGCTGGCGGTTGACAGTGTGATTTTGAAGTACAGAACTTTAGGAGGTGCTAGGTAATGGCGACAACTAAATCTAAAAATTTAACCGGTGAAAAATATTATAAAAAGTTAAAAGACAAAGATTTAAAAGTTTCAAACGAGCTTTATGACAATCAAGTCAAAAGCATCAACAGAGATTACGATACACAGGTTTTTGAGCAAGGCAAAGCGTATGAAGACCAATACCGCGAAAATGCCGTGCAAAAAGAAATAAATAAACGTCAGGTAGCCGAAAGTATGGCTAATTTAGGTCTTACTGACTCGGGCCTTAACCGTACACAGCAAACGGCGGTGCAACTTTCCTACGGCAATAATAAGGCGAACATTGATAGACAACGTCAGTCAGGCATTGATAGCCTTAACTATTCTCGCCGTCAAGCGCTTGATACTACCGAGCAGAACCGACTTGCCGCCAATGCTCAAATAGAACAGGGCTACGCAGAAAAAGCCGCAGCGTATGATGAAAACCGAAAGGCTGAAGCTAAAAACATGGTGCTTAGTTTTCTTGAAATCGGCGCCGAGCCACCAAAGGATATGATAGCCTTGAGCGGTATTAGTGATTCCGAACTTAACGGTTACCGTAATTATAAAAAGGCGCTTGCAGCTGCTAAGGTGGCTACTAAGAGTAAGCAGAAGAATAGCAGTGAGGATGAGAAGAAAACTAAATATAAGACACGCACTGCGGGCGGTAGTGGATTAGACAACTCGGGTAATGAAGTTTATTATTTTTATGATGAAAATGGTAAAAAATATTCGTATCCAAAGGGAACTAACCCATATACCGGTAAACCCATAACAGGCGGATATACTACCGAAGAACTTGAACATTTTGGCGTTTGGAACGGATATCAACCAAAAGGTGTTAAATATAATGGTCATAACTATGGAAAAGCGAAACCGTATGTAACGGATAATGGCACAGCTAAAATTGAACATCAAGGCCATTACAAGACAATTTGGCAAACTACTGATGGTAGCCTTTGGGTTTGGGATGATGAAGTCGGTAATTATGTAAAGGCGTCTGATAACGGGAACGGAACATTCAGTTATGAAGTTTATTAAAAGGAGGACTTAATATGGCAAAAATTGGTACAGCTAAAGCAGTTTATTCTTCAACTCCTTCAAAACCTGTTAAAACAAAAACGGCAAAGGCTGTTTTTACCCCTGTTTCTCCCGAGATAGTTTCTGACCCAATACAAAAAGATATAGCAAGTAAAATCAATTACAGGTTTACGCCGACAACTTCGAAAAATGATATTGTGAGAGCGAAATCAAAAATTGAAGAAGATAAAAAACTACTAACGACCATTCCTTCTGCTACATATAACGAGCATGCTGCTGCATTAGAAAAAAGTAGACCTTCTGAAATGGAC
>JBGVDY010000363.1:0-3875 GCA_045119585.1 Acutalibacteraceae bacterium
TATTCGCCTGTTTCCAAGACATGTTGACGGTGTTGAAATAATGAACGCCAACAGACCTGATGAGGAAAATAATTTGGCTAAAATCTATTGTCAACATTACGGGCTTATTGAATTTGCAGGTTCAGACAATCATTCGGCATCAAAACAAAATAAGCTGTTTGGAGTATGTTTTGATGAACCCATTTGCAATGTAGAAGATTTTATAGAAAAAGCAAAAAACCGCAAAGCAGAAGTTTTTGCATTTACAAGCAAATAATATCTTTTGCAGTATAATACAAAATTTAAAGCTGTGTAGAAATTCTCTACACAGCTTTTTTCTTTTTGTGGCTAATATTATATTGCTTTTGCATTACCGATAAGCTCAGGTGCGCCAATTTCAGGATTTGCAACACGAATTCTGCCTTTAATCATACGGCTATACATATGACAATCGAATACAGGCTGTAAGAAATCTTCATTTTCAAATGCAAAACGAATTGATTCGTCACGAATTTCGTTTGCTTTTTCGTAGTTACCGTCAATTCTTTCTAAAATTGATTTAGCAAGCAATCCATATATATGGTTATGCATTTTTAGATATTTCCAAGAATCATTTTGGCAAGCGTCAGAAACGGTTAAATGTTTTTCAATAATCGGCTTAAAATCGTCGAATACTTTTATCACCTTAACCATCTTATCACGAAGCATAGCAACGTCGGCAGATTTATCGATAGTGGTGTCGATAACGTCGTGTCCCGAAGCTTCGTCCTTCATTATCGCAACGTCAAAGCAGTCAGATATTGTTTCAAAATAATCACAAAGCTCTTTTACCGCATCGCCACCAAAGGAAGCTTCATATAATTCGGTTCGTAACTTTTGAAAATCAGTTTTATTATCCCACATTGTTTTGGCTAAAACAGTCATACAAATAGAAGATGGGAAAGCATTGCGCTGTAATTGACAACTAATATAACCATTCATACCTAAAGGCATAAGATTTTTTATATCCTGCATAATAACCTTTGCAAGATTTTCACCGCCGCCTTCTAAAAGATGGTCCCACATAAGATGGTAATCAAAATCTAACCAGTCACCGTCAAAATGTTTTTTCCATTCATAAAGGTAAGAAAGGTTTTCATCAATATCGTATGATTTTTCAAATCCGTTTACGCCGTCTTCAGGGGGTGTAGTGCGGCGGTAATGGTCGGGGAATGCTTTGGTAAACGTACGTGTAATGGGAGCAAAGCTTAAAAGCAAGCATTCACGGTTACGAAGTTCCTCATATTTTGGAGCAAAAGCTGAATTAAGTCCCATAACAGGCGACAACTTAACCTTGATATCTTTTTCAACAAACATATCCGTAACTGCATTTATAAGATTTACATAAGTATCTGTAAATGTGGTTTTTGAACATTTTTCACATTGGCAGTTTGTATTCAAAGAATCTGCAAGCCAGAAATGAAGAACGTCAGTTTCCGGGTGACGCGAAAGGTAGTCGTAAACCGAATCTACAATAGTTTCAATAACTTTAGGATGTGTATAACAAAGATTTGTTAAATAAAGTGAGTTGTCATAAAGTCCGCGTTTACCGTCACGCTCTGCGCACAAATCTAAGAAAGATTCAGGCATATCTTCGGGTAAAACTTTCACTGCAGGGTCTTCCGAAAGCCCAAATGGAACGTGATGCCAACCGTGACCCTTTCTATGGAATAAAAGACCGCGTTTTTTAAGCTCTACGGTAAGCTCTTCCATATAATCTTCAATCATTTGATAGCTAAAAGGCTCTGCACTTTTGCAGTGACTTGAATAATGCTCATACCATTGTACAAAGAAAATATAAGCATTTTCAAATTGTACGTAGTAAGAGTTGTATCCAACCTTTGTCATCCAGTCAACCATATCGGTAACATTTTTAAAGCTTATAGCGCCCTCAATGCACATTGTACGGTGACGCAAATATGCTTTTTCATAAATTTCCAAATCCTTAGTAGTTGCACTTTGGGGATAATGTGTGCCGTTAGGTCCCGGGCGCACCCAAGTAATTCCCCATTCTTCGAGCAGTCGATAAACGCCGAAAAGCACACTTCTTTCATTAGAACCTGCAATTTTTCCCTTTTTATCTTTAACCGAAATACTGTAAGCATCATCAAAGAAAGGGTCTGCTACGTCAAATTCCCCTATTTCAAGTTCAATATCTGCAGTAACGCCTAATATATCAAGGTGTTTTTTAAGTTCTTCTTTAGCAAATAAAATAACCTGTTCGTTCATATTAAATCCCCCTTCGGTTTTAACTGCATTATAACATATACGGAACAAATGTCAAACTATATTTTTAATGAAAAATCAAAACCATAAATACCAAATTTTATTGACCGGTTTATATAATTATTGTATAATAATTAAAAATGATATTTTGGTGATATTATGAAAATAAGCCGAAAACTTCGTAAAGCTTTAATAATTACCCTTAGCGTACTTCTTGTAATAGTTATTACAATTGTTTTAATCGCATCTAACTTTCTAGCCGCCTATGCGCTTGATAGAAATTCCAAATACTCACTTGTGCCTTCTAACGCAGGCGGACTTTATGGCAAACCGCAAGAAGGCTCGTGGTTTTACGAACACGCAAAGGACGTATATATTGAAAGTGTTGACGGGCTAAAACTTCATGCCTACCTTATAGAAAATAATTCAGAGTACAATAACGGCAATTTTATGATGGTTTTCCACGGTTATAAAAGTTGCGCTTCGGATATGGCATTCTATGCCGAGCAGTTTTACGATATGGGCTATAGCGTGCTTTTACCCGATGCTCGCGCGCACGGCTTAAGCGAAGGCAGATATATAGGTATGGGTTGGCCCGAGCGTAAAGACAATCTTTTATGGATTAACGAGATTATAAAACTTGATAAAAATGCTAAAATCGGTCTTTTCGGTGTTTCAATGGGCGGTGCTACCGTAATTAACACCGCAGGGCAGGATTTACCAAAGCAAGTAGTAGTTGCCGTTGAAGACTGCGGATATTCTTCGGTTTATAAGCAATTTTCAGTACAAATGAAATCTATCTTTAATTTGCCCTCTTTCCCCATGCTTGATATTGCATCAGTAGTAGCCTACGCTAAATCGGGAGTTAATTTACTGGCGGCAGACTGCACAAAGCAAGCCGCAAAAATCAAAATCCCCACATTATTTATACACGGCAGTGAAGACAACTTCGTTCCATTTGAAATGCTTGACGAACTATATAACGCAGCCAACTGTAAAAAGGAAAAGCTTGTTATAGAAGGCGCCGGCCACGCGGGAAGCTCTTCGAAAGATCCATCACTTTATTGGGGCACCCTAAGTCGATTTATTGAATACGAAATGGCATAAAAAAAGCGACCGATTGGTCGCTTTTTTCTATTCATTATTCATTTTATAAGAAAGTCGTGTTAGGCTATCGCCCAAGTGAACGTTTTCAACCTTAACATCGGGGTTATTTACCGCAATATCGTAATGGCTAAAGTTCCAAAAGCTTTTTACCCCCAATTTAATAAGTTGGTCGGTAATTTTTTGCGCCGCTTCTTTAGGGATGCAAAGTATTGCCGCTTTGGGTAAATTTTCACGGCAAAATTCATCCAACGTATTTATGTTTCTAATTGGCTGATTTCTTACAACCTTACCTACAAGCGATTCCTTTTCATCAAAAAGGCCTATTAAATGAAAGCCTTTAGATTCAAAGTTCATATGCATCGTAACCGCTCTACCCAAGTTGCCCGTACCAATAAGAATAATGCTCTTCGGTTTGTCTAAACCTAGAATATATGCAATTTCTTCTCTTAAAATGTCAATATTATAACCGTAGCCTTGTTGACCGAAACCGCCAAAGCAGTTAAGGTCTTGCCTTATTTGGCTTG
>JBGVDY010000364.1:0-4724 GCA_045119585.1 Acutalibacteraceae bacterium
CAGTGATGCTATATCATTTACTGAAAATGCAGGCGTTTATAATGTTAGCGGATTGCCATCCGGTAAATCGCTTTGGGTTTACAATAAAGACGGCGAATTTGTTAAAAAGGTTAGTAATAATAGCACTATAACACTTGAATCCGGAGAATATGATTTTAATATTGGTGTAGGACCTATTGATTATTCAATAGATGTACAAGAAGGTACTTCTATAGCTGAAGCTATTCAAACGGCAATCGATATGGGTGCAGATGCTGTTGATACCGTTACGCTTAATGTAATGGCGAATACTAATTTTGGTGTATTACCTGAATACAACTTCGACCTTGTTATTCAATCTGAAAATAAGGTTACTATCGCAGTTGATAATGGATTAATTGCAAACAATGCAGGTATGACAACAGAGTATAAGAATGTTGTAATTAGTAATCCGACTCAATTTAGTGTATTTGAATTAGCACACAGTAACGCTATTTTCCATAAAGACGTTTCTTTTGAACAAAACGGCTCTAAATTGATTTTCGGCTATAACGACAAAGACTCAAGTATGAATGTTTTACATAAACAAACAGTTGAGTTTAATTGTATTACTCCTTCTAATATTTCGTTATCTAATGGTGCTAACGGAAAAACAGAATATAGTAAGGATGTAAATCTTATTATTAACCATAAGGATGCATCGACAAGACTATATTTTAATGCTTATTATAACGGTCAACCACATTACACTACCAAATACAATGGTAACGTAAACGTTAATATTAAGGACGCAAAAACAATCAATCTTGAAAGTGGTTGGGATTCCAATATTACTTTTGGTGAAAATAGTCACATCCAATTTATGATTGACGGTAGTACAGAATTTGACGATTCCGTACTTGCTACTAAGTTAACAAATAATAGCCTTAAGGATAAAGCTGTTATTATAGTTGATAAAACCTTCCAAAGACGTTGTGTTGATTTTACTGAAGTAGCAGGCGTATTTGCGATTAATAATCCTTATAAAGTAACTGCTACAAAGGTAGAAACTCTAAACGGTGGCGCATTCACTGAAATTGCAGATAGCAACAAGGTTGTTAAAACAGTTGAAAATAATCAATTTGCAGTTAACTTTGGTGGCGATGTTTGGGAGCTTACTTCCAACGAGTATTTTGAAGATTTTAATGATACAACGCTTGATGAACTTAGAAGGGATTGGACTTTCACAGGTGATAGGTATAGTCATACAAATGTTCCATCTCTTACCGAAGACAATAAACTTGTGATTCCCGGTTGTAACTATGTTTTGGAACGCAACGATACTATTCAAAACTATAACCTTAAATCTAAGGAACAGTTTATAAGTGTTGATCTTCAAGCTAAGGATTTTGGTTGGTATAACGGTTTTGCTATATACGGCAGAACGGAAGGCAGGAAGGGTTACGAGTTCCGTCTAAGTTCAACAGGGCTTCATATGGTTAAATTTGATGGTGAAACTAAGAATGAAAGCAGTGGTAACCACTTTAAACCTTTGTTAGATGGTATGGCTATAGAGAATGTGACTGATGAATCCGATGGACTTATGGAATACCGTCCCGGCACAAATAAGGTCGACTTTAACGGGTCTCATGTTTACAGAATGGGATTAAGTATTACTACGGAAAAAGACAAAAACGGTAATGAAGTTGCCATAATAAGAGGTATACTACTTAATTTGACAACCAATAGGCTTATGTTTGATGAAACCTTCCGTGATACTCAGCCTTATACCGGTACAGAAGTTGCAATTTACTCACCACATGGTTATAGTAAACCCAATGATGTATTATGCTATTCTTACGTTGATAATTTCTACTTCTCAACTGAAAAGTTTAGAACCGGCGACGATGGTTGGTGTGAAAATGATATCAACGGTGACGGTGTATATGATATTCGTGACCTTGTTACCGCAAATGAATCTTTAGGTGAAACTTCTCAAGCTATTCTTTACAGATTAGACAGTGATTTAAATGGTACAATAAACAATGATGATGTTATTGTTGTTCGTAATGAGTTACTTAGTGGCTTGAAAGCGACAGCTAAAAAAGAATTTAATTATAAAGGTCAATCTGATTCTGAAGCTGAAACTACACGACAGAATATTCTTAATTCTACAAGTAGCTACAAGATTTCATCTTCCTCTTATTACGCAAATGCTTCATATACTTCTTCTGCTACAATAAGAGAAAATGGTAGTTATACTACTGCTTCAGCAACATATAAAGCTGCGACTGCTTACTTAACCTGTCAAGCTAATATTTACTTTGTTGCAAATGAAGCGGCTGGTACTGGTGATGGCAGGACAGAAGCTAATGCAATGTCGTTTGCAAATTTCTTGAAATCGTATAGCAGCTATGTTAAATCAGGTGCAATGATACTATTTAAGCGTGGCGAAACATATCGCATTGCTACTAATGATTTAATTACAAATACAGCCTACTTTAGTGTGACAGGCGGAACAACATCTAATCCAACGTTATTTGGTGCTTACGGCACAGGTACTAAGCCTAAGTTCACTTCATCACAAATGGATTATAAAAATGCTAATTGGACCGAACTTGGTGGCAAAAATCCAAACGTTTGGGTAATAGACGCGCCTGAGTTCATATTAGCTGAAGAGATATTTGACAAAGCGCCTACAAATATTATATTTGACGGTGGAGATGCTGTTGGTTTACGTAAAGGCTTCCCATTAGGCCTTGAACCCAATAGCGAAAAGCTTTATACACTTTATAAACAAGGCGACTTCACTTATGACGTAACAACAAGTAAGGTATATCTTTATTCGGTAGGCAATCCAAGCAGTATATATAACTCAATCGAAATGACAAGAGCACTTAATGGTTTCGCCCTTGGAAGCAATGATAATGTTGTTATTGATAACCTGAATTTACAAGGCTTTAAGTTTGCTGTTTCAGGTAGTAGTAATAACGAAAATCTAACCGTTACTAATTGTGAAATTGGTTTCTCGGGCGGTGTTAGGAGAGAAAGCCCACCAAAAGATGCTAACGGAAACGTACTTCCTAACCCCGATAATAAATGGCATCGTTACGCGAATGCTATAGAGTTCTGGGAAGGTGGCGCAGGTCTTCACGTTAATTATAACTGGATTTATCAAACGTGGGATTCTGCAATTACCACACAGGCAAACAGTGGAAAAAATCACGACGGAATGCAGGTTAAGGGTAACTTACTTGAATATAATAACTGCGATATCGAAATATTTGGCGGTTCGGGTACTACACGAGATAATACCGAGTGGACAGATAATATTATGAGATTTACTACACTTGGTTGGGGATCACGTGAAGTATCAAAGATGCGCGATATTCATGGTGTAATTCGTGGTGGTGTTACAGGTGCTACCAAGGTATCAATTGACTGGACTTATAATATTGTTGATACTCCCGGTAAGGAATTTGCAAGATTTAATAACCTTACAGAATATACAACAGAAACTGTTACTGGTGAAGACGGCGAAACAAGTACAGTAACTAAATATTCAGGTATCTTCAACTTTGGTAATTCGTACAATAGTGACAACCCATCCGAGTTAGGTAATAACACTTATTACTTCAACCCTTATGTTCGTTCACGTCTAAATACACTTTGGGATTATTACGACGTAATGCCGGAAGATAATATGACTCATAACTATATTCAAAGTGTAAATTCAAAATCTGATTTCTACAATGTTATGACAAAATTTGATAATTCTAAGGATAGCCAGTTCTACTATTTAGGTGAAAAGGTTACTTCCGGTAGCTAACTTTTAATAACATAATATAGAAAAACATAAAAAACGGGTGCCTAATGAGCAGGGTTACTAAGGACAGTTATGTTTTATAGGAACGCTGAGCATTGCGAAGGGCAAGAGAATAGAGAGAAGTTTCGGCTTCTCTCTTTTTTCTTGCCCTTTTTCTGTTTATAGCGGTACATTCGACTATTAAACCGCCTTTGAGTACAATTATGGTAGAAAATCTAAGGAGGTAACAATATGGGCAAATTTATAGAAGAATTTTATTACGGCAACATTGATCCGCAGGCACGAAGCACCAAGCAAAACAAAACCGTGCAAAAGCAAATGGAAGTGCTGATGCTCAATGAGGACTTTCTGACCGAAGCACTCTCAGGAGAAAACAAAAAGAAATTCCTTGACTTTGTAAATGCGTGGAGCGTGGTAAACGGCGAATCCAATCTCGACAGTTTTATGATGGGATTTCGCTTGGGAGCAAACTTTACATACGATACCTTTGTTGCAACCGATACCCCATTTCAAGACTTGTTGAAGGAGTGACAGATATGCGAGATAAGAAGTATTACATAGCGCTTGATGATTTTGAACGGCGGGTAGTTGTAAACTGTTTGAATGAAATGCGTAACAATCTTATTGCCAACGGCAAGTACACCGATGCGGTGGATGAGGTTTTGCTGAAAATCATTGATGCAAAGCAAAAGAAATTCAAAGTAATCTACAAGGAGGCGTGATTATGGAAAAGGTTATTTATGATGAAAAGAATGGTCTTTGGTACGAACTGCAAGGCGACTATTACATTCCTTGCTTAAATGCTCATGTACGGTAAGGAAGCAAGCAACCGAAAACAAGAGATAGACCGCCAGCACTACACTATTCCGAACCAAAGACCAAAAGATAAGCATTGTGGGAAAATCTAAACTTTTGGATTTTCCTACAATGCCAACTACGG
>JBGVDY010000365.1:0-2815 GCA_045119585.1 Acutalibacteraceae bacterium
AACATCATCAAGATTATCAAACTGACCATAAAGAGTTGGGGCCGGTAAAGCAATCTTCCATTTGAATTTATCCATTGAAGAAAGCGGACTGCATTTAGCTTTTTTAGCACTATTTGGGCAAACACGAATACATTCGCCACAGTCAATACATCTTTCTTCGTTAATAACAGCGTGTCCATCTTTAATGCGAATTGCCTCTGTTGGACAATGCTTAAGACAGGTAGTACAGCCGTTACATTTTCCGACATCCAAAAAAACCGAATGTTTATATGTATTCATTTATCATACCTGCCAAAAAGTTACTCAAAATTTACCTTCATAGTAATAGTTGTGCCCTCGCCCACCGTAGATTTAATATCCATATAATCAGTGTAACGTTTCATATTAGGAAGACCCATACCTGCACCAAAACCCAAAGAACGGATATTGTCGGTAGCGGTAGAATAACCTTCTTGCATAGCCTGATTGATATTTTTAATACCGGGGCCCTTGTCGGCAAGGATTATTTCAATACAGTCTTCATACACGTTAACATCGGCATTACCGCCTCTGGCATGTATTACCATATTGATTTCACCCTCGTACATTGCAATAGAAACGCGGCGAATTATTTCGGGAGAAATTCCTAACTGTCTTAGGTTCTTTTTCATCATAAACGATGCATGACCTGCCGATTTAAAATCATCACCGTCTACATCAAAATGAAAGTTTAAAACCTCAGGCATTTTTAACCTTATTACTTACAAGGCCGTTGCTATATAAAATACCGCAAGCCTCGTATAATCTTTTAGTTGTAGTTAAAAGGACAATACCACTGTCTTTTGCTAACTCAATCATTTCGGCAGTAGGCATTTTAGAACGAACAAAAACAACGCAGTGCATATCCATCATTTCAGCTGTTCTTATAACCTGTGAGTTAACAAGACCTGTAAGTAATACAGCTTGATCCTTTACAAAAGCTAAAACATCACTCATCATATCACTTCCGCAAGCGGAGTACACATGATGACCAAGCCCTTCTTCGTTACATACAACTTCTGCTTCAAGTAAATCTTTAATCGCGCTGATTTTCATATTATTTACCTTTCGGATTATTTAGAAAAACCGTATTTTTCCAAAATTCCGTCTACATCATCAACAGTAAGACGACCGTAAACTTCTTCGTTAACAGTTAAAACAGGTGCCAAACCACAAGCACCGATACAACGGCAAGCGGTAAGAGAAAATTTACCGTCAGCTGTACATTCATCAGAGCCAATACCAAGACGTTCGCTTAACTTGTCGAAAATATCGCCTGAACCTTTAACGTAGCAAGCGGTACCTAAACATACCGAAATGTTGTACTCACCTTTGGGTGATAAGGAAAACTGTGCATAGAATGTAGCAACACCGTAAACCTTTTCAAGCGGTACATCCATACCTTCGGCAATCTTTGTCTGCACTTCCATTGGAAGATAGCCATAAATTTCTTGAGCTTCTTGCATAACAGCCATTAAAAGACTTTTATCATGCTTGTTAGCCTCAATAAGACTCATAAGCTTTGCTTCCTGTTCGGCAGTACCCTTAAAGGGTAAGTTACTGATTTTTTTGAGCATAAACTAAATCCTCCTTATATAATCCGTTAGTGAGATTGTTAAAAATATAACATACTCCCACATACTAATTTATTATACCACAACATATTTCATTTTACAATGAAAAATTATCACTTTTTTGCTTTTTTTACAAAATTTTTTTAATATTTCAAGAACAGTTGAATTTGTGATTAAAATATTATATAATAAAACATATTTTTTACGAGGTTCAACTTATGTGTTTATATAAAAAATTTATTTCTATAGCAATATCAATCGTTCTTTTGTTTTCACTTACCGCATGCGATGGTACCGAAAGCGCCTATATTTATTTTTATTTGAACGAACAACCAAAAACGGTTGACCCACAAACCGCAAAAAGTGATGTCGAATTAATGCTTGTGCGTAATATTTTCGAAGGATTACTTAGAATTGATGAAAATGGCAAACTTGTATGCGGTATTGCTGAAAGTTATAGTGTTAGCGGCCTTACCTATACCTTTAAACTCAAGAAAGATATAATATGGAGTAACGAAAAGCCCCTTACTGCAAACGACTTTGTTTTCGCCTTCAAACGTGCAGTTAACCCTAAAACAAAATCTCCGTTTGTAAAACGACTTTATTCTATTAAAAATGCAAAAGCCATTAATAGCGGTAAAAAGAGTATTGATTCTTTAGGGGTTAAAGCATTAGATGACCATACACTTCAAATCACCCTTATAAAAAAGGATGAAAATTTTGAAAAAACTCTTACAACAAGTATTGCAATGCCTTGTAATGAAGAATTTTTTGAAAGTACCGCAGGCAGATACGGCTTAGAAAACGAAACCACACTATCAAACGGTAGTTATCGTTTTTCAAAATGGAACAAAGAGATTTTCGGCATTCGTCTATACCGCAACAAATTTTACAAAGGTAACTTTGTTGCCAAAAACGCTGCTGTTTTCTTTACCATGAATGAAAAGCAAACGCCAATGTTATCGCTTAAAGAAAATGATGCCGATATTGCTTTTATAAGTTCAAACGAAATAAAGGAAGCAAAAGAAAACGGTTTTATAACTGATTCATACAACAATACAGTTTGGTATTTAACAATTAGTGACGGTTTTTCAAGTGAAATTAGAAAGTCTCTTTTATCACTTGCAAATCCAAAAGTATTTAGCGATAATTTAAATGAAGGCTATTATAAACCGAATAGCATTTACCCCGCCATTATTACTGATAAATCAATTAAAAAAGGT
>JBGVDY010000366.1:0-7540 GCA_045119585.1 Acutalibacteraceae bacterium
GGCTTTACATCGCGGTGAACAATTCCCTTTTTATGTAATACGCCCAAAGCGTTACATATAGAGAGTATAACAGGTTTCGCGGTTTTGTATGTAAATTTTTTGCATTCCATTGCTTGTGCTAAATTTATGCCGTCAATATATTCCTCTAAAACAATTTGCCCATCATCAAGTGCAATTACATCATAAATAAGCGGTAAATTATCACAGCTTATACTGCAAAGCTCTTGGTAAGCGGTAATACTTGAAGGTAGGTAGCGGACCACCATATCTTTTTTAAAAGTATTATTTCTTACTCTGTAAACCTTACAATCATTTTTATTGCTTAATACGGATACTAAGGAATATTCATTCAATAAGTTTTTAAAAAATTGTTCATTTGTCATAATATTTTGCCTAACTTTATCTTTCGACTTCATAATACCAAGTGGCATGATCTAATTGGTAGTCTTGACATCCCCATGAAATTTTTTCTCTATCAGCTTCGTTGCCCGGATAATAAACTGTGGTGATGTTATTACAACCTGTAAAAGCGGCTTCAACAACTAATTTTAATTCCTTAGGCAGTGTTATTGTAGTAAGGTTAGTACACCCTGCAAATAATTCAAGTTCAATTCTTTCTAGATTGCTTGGTAGAATTACATTGGTTAAATTTCGGCAATTGTCGAAAGCATTATTACCAATAGTAACGATACTGTCGGGTAGGGTTAAGGTTTTAATATTACAACCGATGAAAGCTTCGGCACCAATAAAATTTAATCCTTCCGAAAAATTTACAACAGCAAGATTTTTGCAATCTGCAAAGGCATACTCTCCAATACTTTTTATGCTTTCGGGTATGGTTACAGATGTAATTTTTGTGTTTTCTTTAAAAGCAAGTGCTGAGATCTGTGTCACGGGATATCCGTCAATGGTATTAGGAATAGTAATAGCACCGCTTAAGTTTTCGTTTCCTTTAACAATGTGAATTTCATTGTCTATAAGCGTATAAGTAAAAGGGGGAACAGGAGGTTTTGAAGAAGAGCTTGAGCTTGAAGCCTTAGAAGAACTGCTATTTGATTTTTTAGAGCTTGAAATATTAGTCTTAGAGGAGGCTTTTACAGAAGAACTCTTACTGCTATTTGCCTTTTTTGGTTTCTTTGTTACTGAGCTTTCGGAATTATCGGTACTGGTTATTTCGGAATTTGAGGTAGAGGAATTTGATACTAATGTGTGGCTTGTATTTGTATGAGAAGATACATTTTCATAAGTGCTTTGAGTTGTACTGACTTCCTTGGGCGGTATATTAGGAGTTAAATTTTTCTCAACAATTAAAAGGACTATTGTTAAAATAGATATAAAGACCAAAGCGGCGGATAAGTGAAACATCCACCGTTTGTTATTTGTTGGGATTTGAATTTTTTCTTTTTCTTCAAGTGTTGCCATACAGTGAAGGCAAAAACGAGCGTTTTCAGCAATTTCCGCATTACAAAACGGACAGGTTTTCATATTTTACTACCCCAAGGTTTCCAAATCGTAGTTAAAAAGCAATTCGTTAATTTCTACAACCGAAAGTTTTTTGCAAATACCGTAGGCTATAATACTGTCAAATGGGTGCTTTACATAAAGAGTAGGGTAGCCTGCGCATTTTAGCAGTGTTTGTACTTCGTCAAGATTAAGATTCATACCTATTGCAAGGCATAAAAGTTTTTTGCGGTCGGGTGTGCGAAGCCCTGAAAAAATCTGATAGGCATAAACCTCGGATAATTCGCTATTTTTTATAACTTGCGATTTTCTAAGTCCTTTTTCGGTCACAAGCCGGTTTATCAGTTCTGATAAGGAATCATTTATCATATAATCGCGATTTTCGTCATAAAAGGTTTTAAAATTATCGCAAAGCTTTAATTCTTCAACAATTTTTGTAGTGTCCTTACACAAGTTCCCATCTCCCTAAAGCTTATGATATTAGTATACTATATTCGACAAAATTTTTCAACTATGCTCAAAGCATAAGACTTTACAATTTTGGGGATGTATAATATTTGTGTAGATTTTTAAATAAAGCTTGTTCGTTAAAATGAGGAGGAAAAATGATTACAGATATAGTACTAACCATGCCAAAAGTATAGTCAATAACTTTTGTGTGCGTTTTGAGAATGTGAGGGATTTTGTGTATATAAATATTGATGAAATGAAGGAGAAAAGTGTATTACTTAATATTCGCAATACACATCCAGACTGCGAAAAAAGAAAACTTAATGACAGTAAATATCCTTCTTATTGCATGGTACCTTCGGATATAGAAAAGCAAATACAAGGTGCTACTTGTATGGGTTGGTACTTAAATTCTGAAAAAATTAAAAAGTGTGATTTTGTTTTCGCAGTTATTAATGATAAGATTTGTGGTGTCTTTAAACTTTATGGTGATAAAACTATATTGTGTAAATGCGTTAAAAAGCAAGATGATGAAAAAATAATTAAATGGGAAAATTATCCGCCCTATAGATGTATTGAATTGGAACTACATAATAATTTAGATAAACCATGGTGGGTTTCTGATGAGTTATTTGAGTTAGTAAAGGAAGAAATACCCATACCGGACAATAAAGATTTAGACCGCTGGCAAAAAAGAAAGTTTTTATTATTGAATAAAGTGGAAAAAGAGATAGATGAAAAATATATGGGTAAACACCTTTTAAAAAACGGTTCTCCTTTCCGCTTTCATAGTGCTGTAGAATATATAAATGTTAGGTGAGTAAAATGAAAAAAATTTTGTCTTTTGTTCTTTCAATTTTATTGGTATTAAATTTAATTTCGGTTGTTGAATTAAACGCTTTAGCATCTTCAACAGAAGATGAGTGGATTGAAGTATATGATGTAGTAGATTTATATTGTATTAGAAACGATTTAACCGCTAACTATATTTTAATGAATGATATTGATTTAACGGAAGCTACTGCCAAAGGTGGCGATTACGATTTCATGGGTAATGGTTGGAGTCCTATTGGCAGTGACGATGTATATAGTTGTAACTCTTTCAAAGGCGTATTTGACGGCAATGGTCACAAAATCATTGGAATGAGAATCGAAGTGACAAATATACCTGAATTTAGTGATTCAAGTCTTCACTTAGGTCTATTTGCAAGCGTTACAGGTACAGTTAAAAATTTAATTTTTGAAGGCGGCAGCATATACTTTAAAACATATAAAGAAAGTTTGCGTGTAGGTGCTGGAAGTGTTTGTGGGATTAGCGGTGGAAATATTGAAAATGTTTTTTCGAACTTAGATTCAATTGAGATATTAGAAGATGCTGGTTGCGTTGGGGGTATTGTTGGATATCAGGTTGGAGGCAGCATTAAAAATGTCTGTAATTATACTAATATTAATGTATCGCCTGAAGTGTATAACGGTCTGGAAGTAGGAGGTATAGCGGGTCATTTTGCAGACGGAAAAATTGATAATTGTTTTAATAGAGGAAATATTCATTCGGAATTTGGTAATTTTAAAACTGGCGGTATTGTAGGATATGCATATGCACTTGATGAAATTACTACAATCTCCAATTGTTATAATTCAGGAAAAATAGAAAGTTCTAGAAATGGGGATACTTATCGTGGGGGAATAGTAGGGTACGCTTCTAATGGACGATATTCGGAACCAATAGAAATCTCTAATTGTTATAATTCTAGTAATACGGCAATGTATGGAATAGCTTATATTAGTCTTGATGGTGCAAAAGTTTTAAATTGTTATTATTTAAAAGGTAGTCAAGCTTGTGCAGGTGCTACGGAATTAAGTGAAGCACAGATGATGGAAAAAAAGATATATAAGGGCTTTGATTTTGATACTGTATGGACTATGGGCGGAGATGAAGAGTATCCTTATCCGGAGCTTCAAAGCCTTACACTAAATGGCACTGTTTCAATTTTAGGGGAAGTGGGATATGATTCTATTGTAGAACCCGACATATCTGAAATAAATAATCTAAACAGTGCTATAGAATACACTTGGTATATTGATAATATTCAAGTTAGTAATGATACCAATTATAAAATTAAAGACGTGGATATAGGTAAAAAATTAAAGTTAAAGGTTGCAAGCAACTATCCCTTAGGAATCGGTACACTTTATAGTAAAGAGTACCAAATTAAAAAAGGTAAGCGTAAGGATGCCCCTGTAACTCCTGAAATAGTAAGTGTTGATGTTAATAGCTTTGAAATTACAACGGTTGAAAATCAAGAATACAGTATCGACAAATCCCATTGGCAAAAAAACGGTGTGTTTCAGAATTTAGAGCCCAATCATAATTATATTGTTTATTCACGTATTTTAGAGGAGGATTTATATTTGTTGGGCGAAAGCACCAAAGTTTTGGAAATTACAACGAATAAATATGCAATTTCAGGGAGTGTAATTATTACGGGATTTCCTTATTATGGAAATACATTAAGTGCTAATATCACAAATATTTCCCCTTTAAATGCAGACTATTATGGTTTTGAATGGCGGCGAAATGGACAATTTATTAGTTATGGTAACCTTTATACGGTTACTGCAGAAGACATTGGAAATAACATTACTGTTTCTATAAAAGGAAGGGGAAATTATTGCGGCGAGTTTACATCTGCTGTGGTAGTGCCAAAAAAGGATACAGCTCTAGCTCCTGACCCTCCAGTTGTTTTAGATAAAACGAATACTTCTGTTGTGTTAGTTAGTACCGATGGATATGAATACAGTAAAGATGAAATAACATGGCAGGATACATCCGTATTTACAGGATTATCAGCAGGAACAGAATATACTTTTTATCAAAGAATTATAGAAACAGATACTACATTAACAAGTCCGTCAAGCAAAGGCTTAAAAATCACTACTTTAAAGAATAAAGCTTCTGCTCCAAATGCGCCTACTGTTATAGATGTGACAGATTCAAGCATTATTCTAAAATGGGATATTGGATATGAGTATAGCATGAACGGTTCTACTTGGCAAAAAAGTAATTGTTTTTGGGACTTAGATGCAAATACTCAATATTTCTTTTATCAAAGAATTGCTGAGACTAAAGTAGATTATGCAAGTGAAAGAAGTGATTTCACGGTTGCGAGAACCTTGAAAAATTCAGTAGATGCACCTGCTGCACCGACTGTTTTGAGAGCTACAGACTCAACTGTTACATTGACTGCTATAAGTGGATATGAGTACAGTATAGATGGTATTGCTTGGCAAGCGAATAATGAATTTAGCGGACTAACCGCTTTGAAAACATATTATTTTTACCAAAGGATAGCAAAAAAACAGGACGATTATGCTAGTTTTTCAAGTGCGCCTCTTTCGTTTAAAGTGAAAAATGTTGTGGGTAAAACTGCAACACCTGTGTTGATCGAAAAAACAAATAATAAAATCATCGTTGAACCAAAGAGTAGATGTCAATTTAGTATAAATGGTATAGTATGGACAAACAGTAATGTTTTTGATAATTTGAAACCAAATACAACATATCATATCTATTGTAAAACTTTGGAAAGCGATACTTGTTATGAGGGCGAAATAAGTGATGCACTTGTTGTTACAACTTTAAAAAACAGCACAAATAAACCTGCCGCACCGATAATTGAAAATAAGACTGCAAGTAGTGTAACACTTGTTAAATTGGATGGATATGAATATAGCAAAGATGGTGTAAATTGGCAAACTGATAATGTGTTTGAGGGACTAACAGAGAAAACTTATTGTTTTTATCAGAGGATAGCTGAAACGCAAATTAGTTACGCTAGTGAAGCGAGTGAAGCAATAGCTGTAGAATTATATAGTACAGGAGACATTGACAGTGTCCAGGGGATTACTGACCGCGATGCAGTATATTTGCTCTATCATACCTATATGTCGGATATATATCCGGTAAATCAAGATTGGGACTTTAACAGTGACGGAGAAGTTAATGATAAAGATGCTGTGTATTTGCTATATTACACATTCCTACCAGATCTTTATCCCATAGAATAAAAGGAGAATATAAAAATGAAAAAGTTTTTATCCTTAATTATTTGTTTGGTCTTAATTTTAAGTTTTCCTGTAACTGCTTTTGCAGAGGGTGGAACGGCTAGCTTAAATGGTGTCCCTACTGATATTAAAAAAGATGTAACCGCAACGATAACCGTAAATGTTAATGATAGTCCCTCAATGAGTTCTGCATTTGTTCAGGTAACCCTTGGTAATGGACTTGAACTTGTATCGGGTGAATGGGTAAAAGAAGGTGTTATTAAAGATTTTACCGTTTCTAAGGGTTATGGAGTTATTGCTTTTTCGAGTGCGGAAAGAATGGAGGGAACAGTATTTAGCTTTGTTGTCAAAGGAAAAACTGTTTCAAAGATTGCACAAAATATAAAGATTGGCTTAACCTTTAAGAATGGTTCTACGGTAGTTGGTACAGTAAGTGTGATTAAAACTGTTAAGGTCTCTTGTACAAGACATACTTATAGCAACTATACCAATGTAAATGCAACGAATCACTCCCGTACTTGTTTGGTGTGCGGAGATATTGAAACAGAAGTACATTCCTGGAATAGCGGCAGCGTAACTAAAACTGCAGGTTGTAAAGAAGCAGGCAATACACATTATACTTGTACTGCTACAGGCTGCGGTGCCACCAAGGATGTACCAATTGAAAAAACAAATAATCATACTTATTTAAATGGCTGTGATAAAACTTGCAATGTGTGTAACGCAATGCGCGAAATCTCTCACGCATACAAGACCACTACAACTAAGGCTACAACTTCTAAGAATGGTAGCATAGTTAAGAAGTGTTCAGTATGTGGTACACAAGCTAGTAAGACAACAATCTACTATGCTAAGAAGATTAAGCTTTCTACTACAGAATATACCTATAACGGCAAGGCTAAGAAACCAAGCGTTAAAGTATACGACTACAAGGGTAATAAGATTTCTTCAAGCAATTACGAAATTTCTTATAAGAACAATAAGAAGGTAGGCAAGGCAACAGTTACTATTAAGCTTAAGGGCAAATATAGCGGAACCTTAAAGGCTGCATTCAAGATTGTTCCAAAGGAAAGCAAGGTTGAAAAACTCACCGCAGCTAAGAAGAGTTTAAAAGTTAAACTTAAGGAGGTATCCTCACAAGCTTCAGGTTACGAGATTCAGTACTCAATCTCAAGCAAGTTTAGTTCTAAGTACACTAAGACTAAGAAGGTTACAAGCTACAAGACAACAAGTGTAACTCTTAAGAGCCTTAAAGCTAAGACGACCTACTATGTAAGAGTACGCACCTACAAGATTGTAGACGGCAAGAAGTACTATTCAGATTGGTCATCTAAAAAGTATAAAAAGACCAAATAAAATATTAAAAACATTAAATTGACAATCCCCCTGCCTAAAAGGCAGGGGGATTGTCATACCACACAAAACTAAATAATATCACACATCAAGAGAGCATATATCTTCTAAGGTTTCGCGCTTTACGGCTACATAGTCGCCGTTTTCATTTAGTATTACAACAGGTGGGCGGGGGACACGATTGTAGTTTGATGCCATTGAGTAGTTATAA
>JBGVDY010000367.1:0-1942 GCA_045119585.1 Acutalibacteraceae bacterium
CTTACAACCGAAGAATCAGTAATGCCGGCGCCTATTGCCCCTGCAATCTGGTCTATAGCGCTTGTAACAACCGCTGTACCTTGGTACTCACCTACTTTAACTGCGCTATCGCAAAGTTTAGGGAGCCATTCCTTTTTAGCACCAATAAAATCAAGCATTTCATCCCACCAACAATCGTTTTTAATATCAAAATAAATTGTTGATGACTGTAAGGTTTTCTCGGTTACAAAATTGCCTGTTAATTTATAAAGCAAATAATCTTCAAGCAAAAATACCTTTTTAATTTTTTTATGAATATCCGGTTTATTTTCCTTTATCCACAATAGCTTTGCGGCAGGCCAAGTAGCCGTAATTTCAGGTTGACCCGTAACCTCGTAAACACGTTTTGTTCCAAAGTGAGCTTTGATTTCATCCGCTTGCTTTGAAGCGCGGTTATCAAGCCACACAATAGCATTCATAAGCGGTTCATCATTTTCATCGGTTACTATAAGGGTTTCGCATTGAGTATCAATAGAGAAAGCCGCAATCTCCAAGCCTTCTGACACTTCATTATAAGCTTCTATAAAAAGCTTGACGTAATCATCAGCAGGAAATTCTACATCATCGCCCGATACTGTAAGCGTATAATCCTTTGTAGCCGATTTTATCATATTACCTTCAATATCAAAAACCGCACACTTAAGCGAGGTTGTACCTATATCCGCACCTAAAAGGTATTTCTTATTTGTTTCTTTCATCATAAGCCTTTCTGACTGCCGCCATCATTTCCTCGGCCATAGCGGCAGGGTCAGGTGCTTTACAAATACCACTTGAAGAGCCTGAACCGTCAGCGCCCGCAATAATAATATTATAACAATCATTACCGCAGCTAATACCAGCCGACGGCAATACCATTATTTCGGGATTAACCTTTTTAACAAGGTCAATACAAGCGTCAACGTATTCTCTGCCAACGGCAATACCTGTGCCTATAAGCTCGCTAGGCTCAGCAACCAAAATATTAGGATTCATTTCGGCAATAGCCTGAATCTCATCTTCGGTATCAGCGCAAACAATTGTAGCAAGACCAACTTCGTCGGCACGCTTAATTGCTTCTTTCACTTCATCTAAAGTCAATTTGCACTCAGCATGGTTAAGCATAACACCTACCGCACCTGTAGCCTTAACAGCTTCGGGAAGAATTGTTCCCATACCGCGACCTACAGGGATAGAGTCCATATGCTGAGAATAAACGTGAATTCTATCAGAAGTATTTTCAGCAATAAGGCGCAAATCGGTTGTTTGCACGTCAGCAATAACGTCCATATCGTATTTTTGCGCAAAGCCATCGATTTTCTTCATAAGTTCGAGCAGTTCTTCGCCGTATAAATAAGCTTTAGGACCAAACTCAAAAAAAGGAGTTGAAATTTTATAATCTTTAACCATTTTTAAAAATCCTTAATTATCTTTTTTGTTGAAGGTCATAATGTACGTCATAAGCCTTTTCTTCATCAGTAAACTTATGTAAAGTATTAATAACTTCGCCGTTATTCCACTTTCTGTCGATTTCAGCATCGCCAATACCCATAACGGTTACGTTAACCTGTCTACGACGTGCACGAACATGATCCCAGTCTACAAAGTAACCGTGAGCAAATTCACCGCCGTCTAATTCGCCGTCTTTAATGGTCATTGTTTCGCTTCTGCCAAAGAATACTGAGCGTAAGTGACCGTCGGTATTCATACTTGTAAAGTCACCCGGTTCATTTACATATCTGCCAAATTTAGAATGAATCGGGCCGGGATGACGGTAATCTCCTTCGTTAACGTAGTCGGGAATCATCTTTCTCATAATATCGAGAAGGTCGTGTTGCAAGTATTCAAGGTCAAATGTGTCGATATCGTGTGAGCATTCCTGTACCATAACTGAGCAAGTAGTATGGTGGGATGCGATAGTAACTGT
>JBGVDY010000368.1:0-5673 GCA_045119585.1 Acutalibacteraceae bacterium
CGCTCAGGGTGACAATACCAATGTCATTCCGAACGAACGTGAGGAATCTTTAATAATTCGTAATGCGTAGTTCGTAATTATTTATAATAAAAAATTAATGTATGCTTAAACATTGTAGGGACAATCCTCGATTGTCCTTTAAATTTCGCATACGCTTAAAATGACAAATTAAGGTTTATCTTTTTGTTAGTAGTAGCATATAAAATCCTATTTACAAAGTAAATATTGGTATGATATAATAAACTTATAAATATAATAGTAAGTATGAAAGGATGATATTATGAAAATTTGTATTTTTGGTGCTGCAAGTAATTTTATAAATCCTAAATATATAAAAGAAGTTGAAAAATTGGGCGAGTTTTTGGCAGAAAAAGGTCACGAGCTTGTTTTTGGTGCGGGCACAAACGGTCTTATGGGCGCTGCGGCGCGTGGTTTTAAGCGTAAGGGCGGTAAGGTTTGCGGCGTTGTTCCAAACTTTTTTAGAGAAGAGTGCGTCGAAGTAATATTTACTGAATGCGATGAAATTATTTACACCGATACTATGGCACAGCGTAAGGCGAAAATGGAAGAATTGGCCGATGCGTTTATAATAGTACCCGGTGGCATTGGTACCTTTGAAGAATTTTACGAGGTTTTAACCTTAAAGCAGTTAGGTCGCCATACTAAGCCTATTGCGCTTTATGATATTGACGGCTATTATGATAAACTTGAAGAATTTATGGACTATTCTATGCAAGAAGGCTTTATAAATAAGGTTTGCAAGGAAATTTACGCTTGCGCAGCTACACCCGAAGAGGTAATACACTATATTGAAAACGATAAACCCGTAAAACGTAGTATTAGAGATTTAAAAAACGGATAAAAAGAAGGCTTTGGATTTTCCAAAGCCTTTTAATTTATATTACGTCATAAACTTCTACAATACCGCTTTTGTGGTAGAGTGACGGAGTCACTAAAAGTGAATATCCTTGACCAGCTTCACAACTCCACTCAACCGAGCGTCTTTGTGGTACTGCACAAGCGGAAAGTAACATCATTATTGCACCGCCGTGCATAATAACACCGGCGTGCTCAACGTCGTTATTTAGCATATCAATAATGATTTCATTAAGACCAACACAAAGTCTTTTAACAAATTCGGTATTGTCTTCGCCACCCTTAGGAGCCGATAATTTACCTGCTGCCCAATCTTTAAAATCAGGGTTTATTTCAAGCTCTTTAGCGGTTTTTCCTTCAAATTCGCCAAAATCATATTCCTTTAGGTTTTCTACCAAGAACATAGGAACGTCAGGATAAAGGACAGAGCCTGTTTGTTTTGCGCGAAGCATTGGGCTTGAATAAAGCCTTGTGATTTCGGGATATTCTACATCATCCTTCATCATTCGTAATTCATTTAAGCCTTCAGGAGATAGAGGTAAATCGGTTTTTGAGCCTATGTACTGACCTCTATAGTTGGCATCGGTTGCACCATGCCTTATCAAATGAATTTTAAGTGTTTTCATATTAGTTCTCCGATTATTGCATTAGAAATTAAAAATCCTTTATTAGTTAAAAAGAATTTATCATCACGTTTTTCGGCTAAGCCGTTTTTTATAAATAAATCGGCTTTTGCTTTTGGTAAAGCATCATAATCTACGCCATATTTAAGCCGAAGACCAAGCATTAGTTTTTCTTCTTTGCTTCCGCCGTTACCGTCAGGGGTGGGTGTAGCGCCGTTTATATAAGTTTTTAAATCTCGCTCAAAATAGAAACGCTTGCCATCTAAATAAGAGTGAGCGGATGGACCAAGCCCCAAATATTCTTGGCATTTCCAATATTTTAAGTTGTGCTTACTTTCTTTATCTTTTTTTGAAAAATTGGAAATTTCGTAATGTGAAAATCCATTTTTTTCAAGAAAATCGCACATAAACAAATATTGGTCGCAAACGCCGTCTTCATTGGGTAAATTAAGGGTTTCGCGCTCTTTATAAAACAAGGTTTTAGGCTCGATTTTCAAAATATAAGCCGAAATATGTTCGGGATTTAGTGATAGTAAAAAATCAAGACTTTGCGTTAATGTGTTGGTATTAGAGTTAGGAAGACCTAGCATTAAATCAAGCGAAATATTATCAAACCCAAGGTTTCTTGCAAGCTTTACCGCATTTTCGGTATCGGCTTTAGTGTGTGTTCTGCCAAGTGTTGATAGCTCGCTGTCAATACCGCTTTGAACCCCTATTGAAAGGCGGTTAACACCCGCTTGTTTTGCGCTTTTAAGCACAGTTTCTATATCCTTTTGGGGATTTACTTCCAAGGTTATTTCGGCGTTTTCTAAAACGTTGAAATTTTTATTTATACATTCTAAAAGAGGTATTATTCTCTCGCCTAAAAGCGACGGCGTACCGCCACCAAAATAAATAGTATCAATGGGGCGGTTAATATAGCCACCCCATTGTTTAATATCCCTTTTTAGCGCTGAAATATAACTGTCCATAAGGCTTTCATTTTGAAAAGCCGAATAAAAGTCACAATAAGCGCATTTTTTTTGACAAAACGGTATATGAATGTAAAGACCGAGATTAGTCAATAATTTCACCAATGCAGTTGCCGCCAACCTTAGCAGCGTTTGCTTCATCGGTATCGATGTGCATAGCAAGAGCATAAGAATCGCTCACACGTGCAACAACGTCGCCGAAAATGAGGCTTCTGCCGTCAGAGTTGATTTTTACGCTTACGATTTGCTTATCGGTAATACCGAATCTTTCACCGTCAGCTACGGTCATATGTATATGACGTTTAGCAGCAATAACGCCTTGCTCAAGTTCAACTTCACCCTTAGGACCAATAAGCTTACACTTGCCGCTGCCTGCAACATCGCCTGATTCGCGAATAGGAGCTAATGCACCGATAGAACGTGCATCAGTCAAAGAGATTTCAACCTGAGTTTCAGGACGAACAGGACCTAAGATAGATGCTTTAAGTTGACCCTTTTCACCAACGATAGTAACCTTTTCTTCGCAAGCGAATTGACCGGGTTGCGATAAATCCTTTTTAGGTGTTAAGGTATAGCCTTCACCAAAAAGAATTTCTAAATCCTTTTGAGATACGTGTAAGTGGCGTGCGGAAATTTCCACCATTACTTCTTTAGCCATTTTTAAAACTCCTTAAATAAAAATATTACTACTATATTTTAACATATTTTCGTGACTTTTCAAGTGTATTTTTAAACAATTTTAGATTGACTTTATAGGCTGTATAATGTACAATATAATTAATATTATAGAAGAGGTGTTTTGAGTTGAAGCCTGTTTATAAAAGAGTACTTTTGAAGCTAAGCGGTGAGGTTTTAGCAGGTCAAAAGGGCGTAGGCATTGATTTTGATAAGGTTTTAGAGGTTTGTGAAAGCGTTAAAGAATGTGTAGATATGGGCGTGGAGGTTGCTATTGTTGTAGGTGGCGGTAACTTCTGGCGTGGCAGAAGCAGTGGTAAAATGGACCGCACACGTGCCGACCATATGGGAATGCTTGCTACTTCCATTAATTCTTTAGCTTTGGCTGATGCGCTTGAACAGTTGGGCGTTACAGCACGTGTTCAAACCGCTATTGAAATGCGCCAAATCGCCGAGCCTTATATAAGAAATAAGGCAGTAAGACATTTGGAAAAGGGTAGAGTGGTTGTTTTCGGTTGCGGAACAGGTAACCCATTCTTCTCTACCGATACTGCTGCAGCTTTACGTGCGGCTGAAATCGGTGCAGACGTTATTTTTAAAGCAACCAACGTTGACGGTGTTTACGATAGTGACCCCAAGAAAAATCCCAATGCTAAAAAGTTTAATACTTTGTCACATTTGGATGTATTACAAAAGGGCTTACACGTTATGGACAGCACAGCGGCTTCGCTTTGCATGGATAACGGAATTGAAATTTTAGTATTTAATCTTGACAACCCCCACAACATTGTTTCGGCTATGGTTGGCGAAACAATTGGTACAGTTGTAAAATAGGAGGATATTATGAACGAACTATTAAAGAGAACAGAAGAAAAAATGACCAAAACTATTGCGGCGCTTGAAAACGAATACAAGTCTATTCGCGCAGGCAGAGCAAATGCTTCGGTTTTGGATAGAATTACAGTTGATTACTATGGAGCACCTACTCCCATTCAGCAAATGGCTGCTGTATCTGCTCCCGAACCCCGTATTTTAATGATTCAACCTTGGGATGCTTCAACACTTAGGGATATTGAAAAAGCAATCCTTGTTTCTGATATTGGTATTAACCCACAAAACGACGGTAGAGTTATTCGTCTTGCTTTCCCACCATTAACTGAAGAACGCCGTAAGGAAATTGTTAAGGATGTTAAAAAAACCGCAGAAGAAAGTAAGGTTGCTATTCGTAACACCAGACGTGACGCTTTAGAAAAGCTTAAGGGACTTCAAAAGTCTAACGCTATTACTGAAGACGACCAAACAAACGGAGAAAAGAAAATCCAAA
Source organism: Acutalibacteraceae bacterium (assembly GCA_045119585.1). Taxonomy (GTDB): domain Bacteria; phylum Bacillota; class Clostridia; order Oscillospirales; family Acutalibacteraceae; genus UBA737. The sequence goes on from JBGVDY010000368.1 coordinate 4,470, forward strand.
AACTTACCGATAACTATTGCAAAGAAATTGACAATTTATCGGCATTAAAAGAAAAAGAAATTTTAGAAATCTAAATTCTTGCGGTCCCACTTTTGTGAGACCGCTTTTATACTCAGGGTGATAATATGTTTTTTAAAAAGCATAAGGTGGATATCAATTTGCCGCAACATATTGCAATTATTATGGATGGCAACGGCAGATGGGCAAAAAAGCGCAAGTTGCCAAGAAGCGCAGGTCACGTAGCGGGCGCTAAAAACTTTAAAACAATAGCGCGCTATTGCAATAAAATAGGTCTTAAGTATTTAACAGTTTACGCTTTTTCTACTGAAAATTGGAAAAGACCGCAGGATGAAGTAAATGGGATTATGAATTTGCTTCGCGATTACTTAAAGGATGCCGAAAACTTTAAAGATGAAAATATTCGCGTTCGTTTTATAGGTAATATGGAACCGCTTGATGATGATATTAAAGCGCTTATACATAAAAATGAAGAATTAAGCAAAAACGCTACAGGTCTTAATCTTAATATCGCTATAAACTATGGTGGACGCGATGAGATAACAAATGCGGTTAAAAGAATTGTTGAAAGCGGTATAGGTGCTGCAGAAATAGATGAAAACGTAATTTCGCAAAACCTATATACCAAGGAAATGCCCGACCCCGATTTTATTATAAGACCAAGCGGCGAATACCGCCTTTCTAATTATCTTATTTGGCAGTCGGCTTATTCTGAATTTTGGTTTTCGGATGTTTTATGGCCCGATTTTACACCAAAGCATTTGGATAAGGCTATAGAAGAATATAGCAGACGTAATCGTCGTTTCGGTGGAGTTTGAGTAAACCCCTCACAGCACCGTTTTTTAGGGGCAGTACTACTTGTACGGCACCGCTCACTGCAAACGGCACTGTGAACAATTTTCTTTCAAACTATAGTTTATTAATAATGTAGGGACAGGCGTACTCGACTGTCCGTTAACGGAGTGATAATTTATGAAAACTCGAATAATATCAGGTGTTATAATGGCGCTTATTGTAGCCGCCGTTTTGGTAGTGGGTTACTTGTGGGCACCTATTGTAATAACAATTGCGGTATCGCTTTTAGCGGCAGCCGCTATTTATGAGCTTGTACATAATGCGGCAGGCATTACTAATAAAGCAATTGTAATAGGCGCTTGTGTTTATGCGGCACTTGCTATTGTATTGG
>JBGVDY010000369.1:0-4263 GCA_045119585.1 Acutalibacteraceae bacterium
GTCTTTCAATGGCAAAGGATGCGAAAAGCATAATTGGTGTAGAAATTATCCCCGAAGCTATAGAAGACGCAAAGCATAACGCTAAAATTAACGGTATAAATAATGCACGTTTTATTTGTGCTGATGCTACTGCTGCGGCTAAGCAGCTTGAAAAAGAAGGTGTAACTTGCGACGCCATAATTGTTGACCCGCCGCGTAAGGGATGCTCTGCGGAAGTTATAAACACAATAACTCAAAGTTTTAAGCCGAAGGACGTAGTTTACGTTTCGTGCGATAGCGCAACACTTTCTCGAGATATCAAGCTGTTCGGTGAGAACGGTTACGCTCTTAAAGAATATACGCCTTGTGATTTATTCCCAAGAACAAGCCATGTGGAGACGGTATGCTTGTTAGTTAGAAAATAATAAGATTTATTTAAATACATTTTAAGGAGAATGATGTAAATGCAAAGTATAATGGAAATTATAAAAGATTTTGAAAATCCGTGTTCTTGTGGGATTGAGCACCGTACTGCAGTACAGGATATTCAAATAGGCTCGGGGCTTGTGAATAGGGTTGGCGAAATACTTTTAAAAAATGGTTTCTCTAAAAATCTTCTTCTGGTTGCGGATAAAAATACAATTTTAGCAGCTAAAGGCATTGAAGAAAGCCTAAAGGATTTTTCTCTTGAATACAAAATATACGATGAGCTTCGCGTTGCCAAAATGGAGCACGTTGAAGAACTCGAATATCTTGTGAAAAATAAGGATATAAGCATTTTATCGGTTGGAACGGGCTCTGTAAATGATAGCTGCCGCCTTGCTGCCGCAAGACAAGATAAAAAGCTTTGCATTTTTGCTACTGCACCTTCTATGGATGGCTTTGCATCTTACGGTGCACCAATTGTTAAGGATGGCTTTAAATTCAGCTATTCCGCAAAAAGTCCGGAAGTTATTATTGGTGATACTAAGATTTTAGCATCGGCGCCTGTTTATCTTAAATCAGCGGGCTTTGGTGATATGGTTGCTAAATACATAGGTCTTGTAGACTGGAAAATTTCAAGCCTTTTAACAAACGAAGTTTACTGTGAAAAAGTAGGAAAGCTTACAAGAGATGCGGTTGATAAGTTAATGTCTATGGCAGATAGAGTAACCCAAAACGATGAAGAAACCGCAGGCGAAATTTTTAAATCTCTTCTTATGACGGGTGTTGGAATGAGCTTTATGAAGAATTCTCGCCCTGCATCAGGCAGTGAGCACGTCATAGCCCACCTGTTAGAGTGTGTAGAGCTTCGCGATGATATTATACCTAATTATCACGGTGAAGACGTTGGCGTTTTCACGTTGCTTATGTTCAAATATTATAACGAGCTTGCAAAACGCGAAACCATAAAAGCCAAAAAGGAAAGCATTGACTGGGAAGATGTTTATAGCTTTTACGGCGATATGGTTGATGACGTTAAAAAGGTTAATGAGCCTAAGACTGTAACCGATGAAGTTGACCCCAAGGATTTAGAAGAAAAATGGCAACAAATAAGAGAAATTATTTGGAGTATACCCTCTTATGAAGAGGTTTACTCTGCTATGAAAAAGGCAGGCTGTAAGCTTACTGTGGATGATATAAAAAAGCCGCAAGAGCTTGTTGATAACTGTATAAAATATTCACCCTATATGCGCTACCGCCTTACTATTTTAAGGCTTCGCGATATGATAGATTAATTATAGAGGTTTAAAATGGATATAAATAAAATCAAATTAATTGCCTTTGACCTTGACGGAACACTCACTCAACACAAAACACCGCTTTCCCCCGAGCACAGGGAAGTATTGGATAATTTGTCGAAAAAATATAAGCTTCTTATGGTGGGAGCGGGTATGTGCAACCGTATTTTTGAGCAAATGGGCCATTATCCTATTGATATTATTGGTAATTACGGTATGCAGTATGCCGAATATCAACCGGATAGCACTATTAAGATTGTAAAGGATATTAAAGCTCCCTGCGATAGGGAAGTTATTGAACAAAGGGTGACTATGCTTCGTGAAAAGTATGGCTTTACCGATTTTGCGGGTGATAACGTTGAATATCATTCCTCGGGTTGCGTAACCTTCCCAATTCTTGGTACAAAAGCAAAGCAAGAGGACAAGCTATCCTTTGATCCTGATAGAAAAAAACGCCGTGCTATTTATAAAGAGGTTTGCGAAACGTTTCCTGAATATGTAGTTTTTGTTGGCGGTTCTTCCAGCTTTGATATGGCACCGCATCCATATAATAAATATCACGCCTTAGCAGAATATTGTGCTGAACGTGGTTTTAATCACGATGAAGTAGCCTACGTGGGCGATGACTACGGTATGGGCGGTAACGATGAGTCGGTATATCTTTCGGATTTTAATTACGTTACCATTGATAGTTATATTGATTTCCCAAAACTTATGAAACCATTTTTAAAATAATGATTAAAGGGTGGCATATATGGAAAAATACTTTGATGAAAATAATATAGCATTAACTTTTAGTGTTATGAGTGACGTGCATATTAGCGGCAGTTGGTATCAAGGACCTAGTAAAAGTAAATTTATAAACGGTTTAGATTATGCACGCGAAGTGGCAATTAATCCTATTGATGCGTATGTGTTTACAGGAGACTTTGTTGACTGTATGAACTCTAGAGGAAACGTTTTATTAAGCGATAAATGGGGACACGATTACGATAAAGCAAAGGCAGAGCAATCGGCGCGCGAGTTTGAATCTTTGCGTGATTGCTTTAATAACCATATCCCTAAGGAAGCCGAGATTATATATTGTCTTGGCAACCACGACAGTAAAGATTGTAATAATATTGACCGCTTTATTGAAGAATTTTCGTCTTTAGAAGAAATAGGCGATAATAAAAATTTCGAGCGGATGTACCGTACCGATTTAGATTTAGATTCTATGCGTAAGGGTATGCGTCATTGTGTATTCAAGGATTATCATTTCCTTTGCATTGATATTGTTACCGATTATGCCGAAACAATAGAATTTTTAAAGAAAAATCTTGACGAGATTACTGCTAAAGAGCCTAATAAATATGTATTTGTGCTTTATCATTGCAAAACACCTGACACGATTTTTGCATCCGATTTTGATTTAAGTGAAGCGGATTATGCTTTAGACGAGCTTTTAAAATCTTATCCCCAAGTTGTACTTTTGACAGGGCATACCCATACCACGGTATGTAACGAACGCGCTATAATGCAAAAAGAATATACAAGTGTAGAGTGTTCTTGCGTTAGTTATGTTGATAGTAATTTACTTCGCAATGAGCTTAATGTAGAACATGGTATGCATTATAAAATTTCAGAAGGCTTGCTTTTTGAAATTGATAAAAACGGCAATTTAAGGATTACAAGATTAGATTATCATAATAGAAGTGTAATTAAGGATTCGTGGGAATTAGAAGCCCCAAAATCCGATAATAGCCACTTAAATGCTTATTCACCCGACCGTAAGTATAAAGCCTCAAAGCCTAGATTTGAAAGCGGCGCAAGCTTTACACTAAAGCAGGTTTCAGAAGGTGTTGAAATTACAATACCAAAGGCTATAGGCAATAATGACGATATATTCAGGTATCAAATAATTTGTTATAATAGCTTAGGTGCGCCTAAGGTGTATTTTGTATCGTCGCTGTTTTGCTACCGTTATGATGAACGCTATAATCAAGATACGCTTTCGGCAATTATACCTGAATTAGAGCTTTCAAAAATTTATAAAATAACCGTTACGGCACAAGATTTTTGGTTTAACGAGAGCGACCCTTTAATAAAATATAAGGACTGATTTTATGGCAAAATCTAAAGAACTTATTCGCGCAGTAAAATTTACTTTAATTTCTATAAGCGCAGGTATTGTTCAGGCACTAAGCTTTACTTTACTTAACGAGCTATTACGTGCAAATTATTGGTTTGCATATTTAGTAAGCCTTGTTTTATCGGTGCTATGGAACTTTACCATAAATAGAAAATTCACCTTTAAATCAGCAAACAATATAAAGCTAAGCATGCTCTTAGTTGCGCTTTTCTACGTAGTATTTACACCCGTGTCCACATATTTGGGACAGCTTGCCGAGAGTGCCGGTGTTAACGAATACATAGTATTGGCGGTATCTATGATTTCTAATTTAATACTTGAATATCTCTACACAAGATTTGTTGTTTATAGGGGCTCTTGCGATACTGCAAATCAAAGCAAATAAAAAATGCTGTCTTACATTTTGTAAGACAGCATTTTAATTTTATTGAA
>JBGVDY010000370.1:0-1827 GCA_045119585.1 Acutalibacteraceae bacterium
CGAGGGGTCTTACCGCTTGCGGTGGATGAGGAGTAAATCTTGAAAAAACACCTCATCCGTCAAAACCTATGGTATTTAACAAAAATTTTCATTTATATAACACAAAATGCATAGAACCCTATGGGCTCTATGCATTTGCTATTTATTTATATTATTTAAACCCTTTTACTACTTCATCGTATTTATTAGTAAGAATACAGTCAGCGCCGAGAGCGAAAATTTCTTTGGCTTCAGCGAGCTCATCCGACCAGAAAACGTTACAAATAATGCCGTGTTTATGGGCTAATTCCATAGCTTCTTTATCGTAATGGGGTTTGAAAAACTGAACCTTATGAGCACCGATTTTAATAGCGCGTTCAACAAGGTCTTTGCCGGTTTCCTTACCGTCCCAACCGAGTGCGCAATGAATATCGGGTGCGGCTTGCATAAATTTTTGCATTGTTTTTGCGTTAGAAGCTTGAATATAAGAATAATCTTCTGCGTTATATTTGCGGATAAGATCAATTATTTCCTGAATTTTGGGATCAAGATAATCTAAATCCCAAATTTTAATATGTATATTCATAACAACTTTGCCGCTGAATTTTTGCAAAATTTCTTCAAAAGTCGGAATTTTAAGGCCTTTAAACTCTTGGCTGAATTTTACACCAAAATCCAACTTTAAAAGCTCGTCATAGGTTTTTTCGTAAATTTTGCCTTCGCCGTCGCTAACGCGGTCAAGCACGGGGTCATGGCAGGAAACAAGCACCCCGTCGGTAGTGGACCAAATATCATATTCAATTTCATCGGCGCATGCGTTAACCGCCGCTTCGTAAGCGGGTATGCTGTTTTCGGGTGCAACATTCGGGAAACCTCTGTGCGCGCACAAACGTGGATACTTCATTTTGCTTTCGGTCCTTAAATCACTCATAATAATTTCCTTTTTATTATATGTTTTAGCTTTATCTATCCTCAAAAATGGGGATTATATCTTCCTTAATTGCGGTTTCAACGTCTTCTTTAGTTTTAATTGTCCAAGCAACCTTTTGAAGTTTGAAAAGTTCGGTAGAAAGGACGAAAGAAAACAGTTTTCTATCCTTAAAAGAAAAAGAAATAAAATCAGGCTTTGTTAAAAAGTTGGTGAGAAGTAGCGTCATAACAAGCTTTTGAAAAAAGTTCATTTTAACCTTTTTATCTTTTAAAAAGTTTGAAGATAACTGACCGCGTATAACGTTAGGTCTATTTTTATAAAACCACCTGACGCAACTTGGGTCGAAGCTTTCTATACAGTAAACACCTTTGTAATTATCCAATACTTCGGCTGCCTTACTGCAAAGCTCGTTTACATTGTTGTTTTCCGATTTAAGCTCAATTATAAGCGGATATTTATCTTCGAAAATTGCTAAAACGTCTTCAAATGCAGGAATTGTTTCATCTGTGCCTTCTAATGTATAATTTTGTGCTTCTTTTAGAGTTAAATCTTCGATTTTGAGGTCTACACCTGCAGTTCGCAAAAGTGATGCATCGTGAATAACCGCTAAATTACCGTCCTTTGTTAAATGGATATCAAGTTCGGCGCCGAAGCCGTTTGCAACAGCATTTTTGAATGCTTTTAAACTGTTTTCAGGGATGCCGTTACCAAAAAGTCCGCGGTGGGCAAATTGATATTTTTTAAAATCTCTAAAATCGGTAAATTTTGTTCTTCCGCTTAAGGCGAAAAGATATAACAAAAATAAAATTGCTAATATGATTAAAATTTTAATCATCTATATCAAAGGCCTCCAAACCTTTTTTTACTGCTACCTTATTGTCACCGTGCTTAACAAAGCACATTGTTACAAAGGCTAA
>JBGVDY010000371.1:0-10175 GCA_045119585.1 Acutalibacteraceae bacterium
TCACCATCAAGACCGGATGGAGTTTCAAAGTGGGTGTATTTTAACCCTAACTCAAAAGCTTTAGCATTCATTTTATCAACAAACCCGTTTATCGAGCCGCCAACAGTAAAAGCTATAACATTTGCCGCATCATTGCCCGAAGACAGCAATAGTCCATAAAGCAAATCGTGAAGCGTAACCCTATCACCCGCCAAAAGCCCCATTGATGAGCCTTCAACCCGTACCATTTCGGAAGTTACAGTAATCTCTTTTTCAAAATTGCCGTATTCACAAAGCAACAAGGCAGTCATAATTTTAGTCGTGCTTGCCATAGGCATTTTTTTGTCGCAATTTTTCGAAAAAACAATCTCACCGTTTTCGCCGTTTATAAGCACCGCTGATTTCGCCGAAACCGATAAACTATTTTCCGCCTTTACAGGTTGCAAAAAAGCAAATATTAAAACCAAAATTACTGCAATCTTTTTCAAAACCATTAACCCACCATATCTATTAGTACTTAATAAATATGATAGAATTCGTTGTTTTATTCAGGTATATCTATTGGCTCACTTTTAAAAAGATCTTTAGCCTTGTCTATAATTTCGGGCGCCATGCCAATAGCTTTTTCAACGGTAGTAAGCTCATTATAAACAGGTAACATTCTAACGCTATCACCGTTTACTACTATAAAAGCTATAGGGGACACAGTAACACCTGCTCCACCGCCACCACCAAAAACCTGGGAAGATGACTTTGTAGCAAAATCGCTGCCACCGGTAGCGATGCCGTAAGCAACCTTAGAAATAGGGATAAGTGTAATACCGTTCACTTCTATAGGGTTACCTGTTATAATATCGGCATTTATCATACCCTTTAGTTTTTCCAAAGTGGTATCCATAATATTTTTTATAGTATTTTCACTCACTATAGTTCATTCCTTACACTAAATTTTTTATATTCTTTAAATATTCTAACCGCTAAAATTAAAATAAAAATAATATTTGTTTTTATTTTCAAAGAAAATGTTAAATTGCTCTCTTTATTTTCAAAATCCGATTTTACATCTATGCTTTTGTACTTGCAATTTGCAACGTTTTCTATAAAAGAAAGGGTTGGATACACTGCCGAACATACCAAGCCGTAATTAGTAGCTATTTGCGCCGCATCTACACCGGAAACCGCTATAAAAAGGCGTATATCACAAAATTTTACAAACCGCAAAAATCGCTTTAGAGGTACTAAACAGTCTTTCGCAAACGCAAAAACCTCTTTCACCGCACCTACAAATCCCTTTTTATCCCTAAGCTTTTCGAAAAAATTTTTCTCTTTTTTAGTTTCGGTTTTTGTTTGTGCCTTTTTATGAGTATTTTGTTTTTTAGGTTTTTTGGTTCTTTCTAAATCAAATGTCACAAAAGCAATTTTAAACTTATAAACAAACTCATCTTTATAGATTAACTTAACACTTGCAGGCAACAATAATGCTACTATAGTAAGACACAAAATACCGCCTAAAATATACAATAAAAACAATTAAAGCACTCCTACAAATATTTTTAATCTAAAAAATTAAACTATTCATCCAGAGTTAATTGTTCACCAAGGTCTGTAAGCTCTTCACCGTTTTCATCCTTAGGCAAAGGTGGTAATTCGCTTAAGTCCCCCAAAGAGAAGCAACGCAAAAAGTTTTTAGTGGTACCGTAAAGCAAAGGCTTACCGGGAAGTTCAAGCCTTCCGCGTTCTTCTATAAGACCTTTTTCAATCAATGTAGTAACTACGCCCGAACAGTCAACACCTCTCACCTGTTCTATAAATGATTTTGTAACAGGCTGATTATAGGCAACAACCGCCAAAACTTCAAGTGCCGCTGAAGACAAAGGCGTGCGCCTTCTTATATCAAAGGCTTTTTTAATATAATCAGCATATTCGGTAGCTGTAGCCAGCTGATATGTGTTTTCCATTCGTACAAGCTTCAAAGCGCTTTCGGTATCTTCAAGTTTTTTAGAAAGTGCTTCCATAACCTCTACTGTTTTTTCGGGAGTTATTTCAAAAACCTGAGTGAAGCGTTCTATAGCAATTGGTTCACCACTTGCAAAAAGCACTGCTTCAAAGGCTTTTATAAGTTCTTTAGTTGTCATTCTTCTTATGCCCCTTAATAAGTGTGATTTGCTGATTCTCGCCGTCACCGTCAACCTTAACACGATTAGCCTTGCAAAGTTCCAACACAGCTAAAAAGGTTGCAACCAGTTCGGAACGGCTATCGGCGGTTTTATATAGGTCTGAAAGCTTACTTTTACCGCCACGCCATAAATTACGAATTACAAAAACGATTTTTGTAGAAACCGAAACTATTTTCTTAGCAACAATTTTTGTAAATGGCGCTGTTGAAGGCGGCAATTTTCTAAGTCCCCTACCTACTGCAGCATTATAGCTCTCAAATATAACGTTTTTCGGGTGTACAAGATCATACGTTTTAGGAAACTCATACTCTGTAGGAAGCCTTACAAACATATCAAATCCGCCTTGCATAGTTTGGAACTTGGCCGCCATTTGCTTGCAAACCATATATTCAAGTAACTCACCCGTAAGTTCTTCCTTAAGCTTTACAACCTCGTCGTGCTTAGGAAGCAGGCTAACCGTTTTTATATAAAGCAAACGAGAAGCCATCTCCAAAAAGTCACTGGAAATTTCCATTTCATCTTGTTCAAATTTTTTTATTTGCTCTAAATACTGCTCAATAAGCTCCAAAAGCGGAATATCGTAAATATTATACTTGTTTCGCGCAATGAGCTGCAGCAATAAATCGAGCGGACCTTCAAAGCCCTCTAATTTATAATTTAAAACATTTTCCATCTTACACCATCAATTAAAAAGGTAAATTTAAAATATTGTAAAAACCGCTTAAAATAGATTGTGAAATCGCATATAGCGGTGCATCAAGTACGTTTGTAAAAATAAGTAGCATTAAACCAAAATAAATGTATCTTTCGTACTGCATTAGTTTATAGTATATCCTATCGGGTAATATAACACCCATAATGCGCGAACCGTCAAGCGGCGGTACGGGGATAAGGTTAAACACCGCCAACGAAACGTTAATTCTTGCAACGCCTACAAAAAACAGCACTATATATATTGCAATTTGTGAAACGGCAAATAACGATATAATTTTAACAACGAAAAGTGATAAGAACGCCACCACAAGGTTTGATAAAGGGCCGGCAAAGGCTACTATACCCATACCGCCTTTAGAATTTTTGAAATTATAAGGGTTAACCGGTACGGGTTTTGCCCAACCGAAACCAAAAAACAAAATACAAAGCGAGCCTATAATATCAAGATGCGCAAAGGGGTTTATAGTAAGTCTGCCCTGATATCTTGGTGTAGGGTCACCCAATTTATCCGCCGCAAAGGCATGCGCAAATTCGTGTATAGGAAGTGTTAGAAAAATTACCGCCAAGGTGGACAGTATATAAATCACCGCACCCATAAAATCTATATTGCCTGATAGCAAAGAGCCTAACAAGATATACCACTCCAATCTAATATTGTATTATACTACATAAAATTATAAAAAACAAGTATGCATTTCAGATGCGTGTGTCTTTGAATTTCCCCTGTCATTTAAAAGTAATGCAGCAATAGTTTTCAATTTCTCTTCGCTATTGCAATACTTAAGGCGGCATGATATAATATTATCGATTTCTTAATATCTAAGAAGGGGATTTTTTTATGGATAATTTCAAGCTAATAAAAACCCAAAATTATCAAGTAAAATTAGACCTATCAACCGGTTTAATAACCAAATTGACCTATAATGATGACCCCGTACAGCAAAACTCACTATTTAAAGACGGAACATTTGGAAAATTATGTTATACCACAAAAGATTCTATACCTGAAATTTCTCAAAGATACGCTAATAAAGGTGAGTTTCTTTCTATTCCTGACAATTACGCCTTTTTTGAAACAAAAGGTGAAATAGAATACAATTACAAAAATCTCGAATTAGGTGCAGAACTTTCTTACAAGTTTGACGACGACGCCCTTTATATTACTTTAGATTATAAAAAATACGAATTAAATCAAGTAGGCCTTGCCTTTGACGTCAACTTTATTGACCACGACCAAGATGGTGACTGGAACAATCAGTTTGTTCCGTCTTGTCCTTATTCTGCAGAAGATAATCGTTGGATGTATTACGCTATGAAACGGCCTGACGGAATATGGATTTTATTTACCACCCCTAACATTTGTGCCGGTTGGCGTATAATATATGACTGCCACACTTTAAATCAACTTCAATTTTTGCAAAGATTTGATTCTCGCTACGGGGATAAAAGTATGCAAAATAACCGCGAACCTTTAACTGTTAGAATATCTTTTCACAAAAGTTATGATGATGTTATATCAACTGTTGAAAAGGTGGCAAATATCGTTTATCCCAAAGCGGATTTTTATGGCGGTATGGTTGGAACACCCTTTTATTATGATGGTTCTAAAGAACCAAAAGTCTTAACCTTACCCGACGGAAAAACACAACCTATAAATGATACGCATTTTATTCCACAAAATGAAGGACTTTACATACTATCAGATAAAAACGGTATGTATTCAAGATACTATGCTTACAACAGTCTTTCCGATATGCTATTGCGCACAACTGATGCAATAAGAGAACCTTATCATTGTGATTTTAACCTGTGCGAAGGCGCTATGTGGCTTTTAGCGCTTCTTTTAAGAAAACGCTTTTTAGGGGAAGCAGGTAAAAATGAATACCGATTCTTCGACTTTTTAAAGGATAACACAATGGTTACACCTGATAATGTTACCGATTCCGACCAAGGCAAAATTGTAAGTTTTCCGCACGAACATAATGGTAAAAAGTATTCAAAATATCATCTATACAAATCAGGACGTATTCAAAATTCTGTTACTCAGGCGGAAATTATGTTAGAAGCATACCGAGTATATAAAGACGAGAAATATTTAACTCTTTCGAAAGAATATGTTTCTAACCTTATACGTGACCATTTGACACCCGCGGGAGCTTTAAGCACCGACAGTTGCGGAAGCGAATCAATTGACTATACTACCGTTACCGCCTGTATTTTTTGCTTTGTTGATTTATACCGCGAGTTAAACCAATTAGATGATAAGGATGCGCCCTATTATTATGAAGCATCTAAAAAAATTGCCGACCATTTATCCAAAAGGGGTTTAAACTTCCCCACAGAAGGAATCGGTCAAAGACACGAAATGGAAGATGGTTCTATTTCCTGCACCGCACTTTCGCTTTTATATGCTTACAAATTCATTGATAATAATCCAACATATTTAAATGTGGCTAAAGAAATTTTGGAATTACACGATACTTGGTGTATAAACGTTCCGGATGTTTCGCAATACTGCTCCTCACTTCGGTGGTGGGAGCACAATTGGGAAGGTGATGCAGATGGTAGTAGCATCAATGCCGGTCACGCTTGGACTATTTGGAAAGCGGAAGCGGATTATTGGTATGCATACATTACCGGAGATTTTAGCCGTATTCTGCGTTCTTATAACGGATATATGACTAATTATTCAAAAATGCGCAAAGACGGAGAAATGTACGGTTGTTACACACCTGACTATCTGCCTTCAAAACCGTTTAAAATCAAACACAGTTATCCCGATTCGACCGATGGCTCAATGCCATATTATGTATGGACAAGAAGCCACGAAACTTGGTTTTTAACTTCTTGTATCTACAAAAGTAAAAATGGACTGCGCACGCTTAACGCCACTTTATCAAATGATAAAATCCCCGTTCTTACAAGCGGCGCCATTAACTTCCAACGATTATTTGTTAAGGATTTAGACCAAGATATATTAATCAAAACGAACCAAAATCTTGAAGTTATATGCGAAAACGCTATCAAAATCAATATTAAAAAAGGAATTATCACCCATTCATTGAACGACCGTATATTTGTTGATAATATAGATGGTGAAATTATTATTGGTTGACACATAAAACAAACTTAAACTTTTAGAAATGTATAGATTTTTGTTTTAAAAAATGTTATTATGATATAAATTGTCTATGGAGGATTTTTAAATGAATATTGCAGTAGCACAGTCCGGCGGTCCTACCGTTGCCATAAACGCTTCACTTGCAGGTGTTTTCAAGGGAGCACTCAATAGTAATGAAATAGATACCATTTACGGCTCTTTAAATGGTATTGAAGGCATTATTGAGCAAAATCTTGTGAATCTTAACGAGCTTATAAAAAATGACGATGATTTAGAACTTGTAAAACTTACCCCTTCAACCGTTTTGGGTTCTTGCCGCTATAAACTTCCCGCTTACGATAAAGACTCTTTAGTTTATACTAAAATCATTGAGTGCTTTAAAAAATATAACATTGGTGCATTTTTCTACATAGGCGGAAACGATTCTATGGATACCGTAAACAAGCTTTCTAAATACACCGCAGAAAATAACATAGACGTTAAGGTTATAGGCATACCCAAAACCATTGATAACGACCTTTGCTTAACCGATCACACCCCAGGCTTTGGCTCTGCCGCAAAATACCTTGCTACAACCTTGCAAGAAATTGTACGTGACAGTGCGGTTTACGACCTTAAGTCTGTAACAATTGTTGAAATAATGGGTCGACATGCAGGTTGGCTTACCGCTTCAAGCGCAGTTTTGCACGCTAACGGTGAAACTGCTCCCCACCTTGTTTATCTACCTGAAGGCGAATTTTCACAAGAAAAGTTTTTAAATGACGTGAATTTACAGCTACAAATTCGCGATTCGGTTATTGTAGCCGTTTCGGAAGGCATTACACTCGACGATGAAAACTATCGTTCCGGTAAAGTAGATACTTTTGGTCACGCTTATCTCTCAGGTATAGGTAAATTGCTTGAAAACCTTGTTACAGAAAAAATCGGTTGCAAGGTTCGCTCTATTGAGCTAAATGTTATGCAACGTTGTTCTTCACATTTAGCCTCTAAAACCGATATTGAAGAATCTGTACTAATTGGTAAAAGTGGCGTTAATGCTATGCTTGAAGGCAAAACAGGTATTATGATGACCTTCTGTCGTACTAGCAACAACCCTTATAAAATCGAAATTGGAGAAGCCGATACAAGCCTTGTTGCTAACCAAGAAAAAACCTTCCCAAAAGAATGGATTTGCGACAATAGCACAAATATTACAAGCGAAGCACTTGATTACTTCCTACCGCTTATTGCCGGCGAAGTTCAAATTAAAACCAAAAACGGAATGCCTGTTCACTTTAAAATTAATAAATAACAAAAAACTGACTACATAAAATGTAGTCAGTTTTTTTAGTTAATATAGCTTTACGTCACACCAAAGCATTTCATAATAAATTCTTATTTCATCCGCAATATCATGATAATACTGCACCTTTGGTATATCCTTTTCATCAGGATATAAAATTTCATTTTTATAGTAGTAATAATCGGGATTATTAATTACCGCAGTATTGGGCGATGCATAACCGATATACTCAGCATTAGCGGTAGCAATTTGCGGCTCTAAAAGGAAGTTTATATACATAAGTGCCGCTTCATAGTTTTTAGCGGATTTCGGTATACAAATTGAATCTATAAACACATTTGTGCCTTCTTGTGGGTAGAAAAATGCCAAATCTTCATTTACTTCGTACATTGTAAGATAATCACCTGCATAGTAAGGTGCTATAGCAGCCTCACCTGTTTCCATCTTACCGTAAACTTCATCCATTACGTAAGATTGCAAATTAGCTTTACCTTTTTTAAGAAGCTCTGCCGCCTTATCCCAATCCGCTTTATTTGTAGAATTTAAATCCTGACCTAAAAGCATTTGAGCAGTCATAAATCCGTCACGCGGATTATTAAAATTAAGCGCCTTATCTTTATACTTTTCGTCCCATAAAACATTCCAGGAATGTTCTATATCCGTCCCCACCTGAGCAGTATTGTAAATAATGCCTACCATACCAACACTGTATGGAATACTATATTTGTTTTCAGGGTCAAAGTATGTGTTTTTATACTTTTTATC
This sequence comes from Acutalibacteraceae bacterium, assembly GCA_045119585.1. GTDB lineage: Bacteria > Bacillota > Clostridia > Oscillospirales > Acutalibacteraceae > UBA737. The sequence continues at coordinate 8,039 of JBGVDY010000371.1, forward strand.
AATAAGAGAATAATTAGAAATTTTAGAAATATCAATCTCTAATAATTCATTTTCTTTAATTAGACGCTGTATCATATAATCAGACGGGATTATAACGTCATAAGTAATACCGCCGCTTTTTATCTGTGAATACATTGTCTCGTTGCTTTCAAACATAAGGTAGTTAACCTTTATGCCCGTAATACGTTCAAACTCGGCGTTAACGTCAATCATATCGTCGCTTCCGTCCGAGATATATTCACCCCAGTTGTAAACCGTAAGGGTCGTACCTTCTAAATCACGAGAGTATTCTGCTTTTAAATCAAGGTTGAAATACTTGTAAGTATAGTCACATCCGCAAAGTGAAAATAAAAGCAACATCACTAAAAGAATGCTTAATATTTTTCTCATATTAAACCCTCCTTTTAGCCGCTTTATTTTCGTTTTTACTGCTTAAAATGTTATATAAAATAAGCAAAACAAAAATAACTATAAAAATAATAGTTGATAGCGCATACGTATCGGGTTTTACCGATTTTTTTGTCATGTTATAAATGATAATCGGCAATGTTTGATAGTCACCACAAGTAAAATAGCTAATTACAAAATCGTCAAGTGATAGTGTGAACGCCATAATCATACCTGTTGCAATACCTGTTGAAATAGAGGGTAAAATAACCTTGAAAAAGGCTTTTACAGGGGTGCAACCAAGATCTAACGCCGCCTCATGCAGATTGGCATCAGTTTGCTTTAGCTTCGGCAATACCGAAAGAATTACATAAGGCAAATTAAAGGTTATATGTGCTATAAGAACCGTTATAAAGCCTAACGATTCCGCAAAACCTAAAACCTTGCCTATAAACACAAATAGGAACATAAGGGATATACCCGTTACTATATCCGCATTCATCATAGGAATATTAGTTGTTGCCATAATAAGCTTATTTGCAACCTTATTGCGTATGGCCATAATACCTACTGCAGCCGCAGTACCCAAAACGGTAGAAATTACCGCTGAAAGCACCGCAATAATAAGGGTATGCTTTAATGCGCCAAGCATCTCATCATCAGATATAAGCCCTAAATACCATTGGGGAGAGAAGCCTTCAAACACCCATACACTTGAAGATGAATTGAACGAAAAGAATATCATAACAAGCACAGGTGCATAAAGGAAAAAGACTATAAGAGCTATATAAAGGCGGGATAATGTTTTCATATTACCACACCTCCGCTATCATCATCTGTAAACCTGTTCATAACGAATAAGCTCAACATAATAAGCACCATTAATACAAGCGAAATCGCAGATGCTATATTATAATAATCGGGGCCTGAATTATAAAAATATTCAATTGTATCGCCTATAAGCATTGTCTTGTTACCGCCAAGCTTTTGGGAGATATAGAATGTACTTACACTTGGCACAAATACCATTGTTATACCCGAAATAACACCGGGACGGCTCAATGGGAATATAACCCTTTTAAACTTGTTAAATGCATTTGCACCCAAATCATCCGATGCTTCTAAAAGTGAATTATCAATTTTACTCATAACCGAATAAATCGGCAAAATCATATAAGGTATAAAGTCATATACCATACCCAAAATTACAGCGCCGGGGGTGTTTATAAGCTTAATTGGTCCTATTCCCAATTTTCCTAAAGCGGTGTTTATAATACCGGTATTTGCAAGAATAGTTATCCAAGAATATGTACGTATAAGAAAGTTCATCCACATAGGAAGCATAACTATCATCATAATCATTTTTTGCGAACTTATTTTAAGCTTTGTCATAAAATAAGCCATAGGGTAAGCAAGCAACAGGGTTATAACGGTAGAAATAAGAGCATAAACAATAGAAATTGCAAACGCCTTTTTATATCTCCCAAGTGAAGCCAAATTAGCAAGTGTAAACACACCGTTTGCATCGGTCAAAGCAAAATACGCCATAATAACAAGCGGTACAATGATAAATATAGCTGACCAAACAATATATGGACAGGCTACAAGCTTATTACCGAAGGATTTTTTGTTCACTCAGCCACCTCCTCAGGATCGGAAAGGTGGTCAATTTCTTCACTGTAAGAAGAATAGTCGCCATAAAGACCCGAATACTCACTCTTTTTCATAATATGTATGGCATCAGGTTCAA
>JBGVDY010000372.1:0-2420 GCA_045119585.1 Acutalibacteraceae bacterium
GAAGCCTGTCATAGCAAAAGTTTTTGAAAAACTGTTGATAGTAAGCACGTAATCTTCAAGTCCTTCAATTGCAGCAAGGCTTCTTTGTTTAAAGCCATCGTAAACAAGCATTTCATAGGGTTCATCTGAAATTATAAAAATCTTATACTTTTTAACCAGCTCGGCTATTGCTAAAAGGTCTTCATAATCAAGAACACCGCCCGTTGGGTTAGATGGAGAATTTATAATGATAAGCTTAGTTTTATCTGTTATTAGCGGTTCAATAACATCGGCAGTCATCTTAAAACCGTTTTTCTCGTCAACCTTGGCGTAAACCGCCTTTGCATTAACCATATCAATTTGTCCCATATAATCAGGCCAGTTAGGACCTTGCAGAATCACTTCATCCCCAGGGTCAACTAGCGTCACCATGGCAAGCATAAGCGCTTGTGTAGCACCTGCAGTTACAATAAGGTTTTTATCAGGATCACACTTTATGCCGTTTTCCTTTAAAAGCTTATAAGCAATCGCTTCACGAAGCTCTTTAATACCTGCATTGGGGGTGTACTTTGTTTTACCCGCCTTTAAAGATTTTATTCCCACTTCAATAATGTGTTCAGGAGTTGTAAAACCCGGCTCACCAAGAGTTAAATTTATTGCATCAGGGTATTTTTAGCCAACTCAAACATTCGCCTTACGCCCGATGGCATGGCGTTTTGAGCCGCTTTACTTAAAACATTTCTATTTAACATAATTTTCATCCATATTAATGCATTATGGTAACACTGTTGGATGCAACTTGTGTTCCATTAAAGAAAGCATTGTATGACTTTTTATAACCGCTTTTTGTCTTTTTAAATTTAAAAGCTTTTCTTCAAGTGTTTCTACATCAGTCGCACAAATTTTCATAATATAATCATATTCGCCTGTTATTGCGTTACACTCTAAAATATCGGGGTCACTATTAACATAATTTAGAAGCGTTTCTACACCATCGCCATACTGCAAAACAACAAGCACAAAAGCCAAAACCGGTTTATCTACCTTTTTAGCATCAGTAATTACTGTATAAGATTTAATTATTTTATCGTTTTCTAATTTTTGAATCCTTTTATTAACAGCAGGAACAGACAAGTTTACCTTAGCGCCAATTTCAGTTGCGGTAACGTTTGCATTATAAGAAAGCATAGTTAAAATTTTGCGGTCAATAGCATCCATTTTTATCCCATCCATTTAACAGTTTACTTAATTAATTGAATTGTATATTAGAGTGATTACAATTTCAAGCATTCTTTAAAAAATCGATTATTTTTTAATTAGAAAATATATTTCGTTTTAAATTTAATCAAAAAAGAGGTTATGAAAACACCCACACCCTCTTTTTAAAATGATTATTAAATTGTATTTCTTTCACTAGGTATATAATACGATGGGCTATTGCCAAATTGTTCTTTAAATATTCTTGAAAAATACGCAGCATCATCAAACCCCACAATCATAGCGGTTTCAATAACCGAGTATTCACCGCTTTTGAGTATTTCGAGCGCTTTATTAAGCCTTAGCATATTTCGATATTTTATAGGCGACATACCCTTAAGCTTCTTAAAGCTCCTTCTAAACTGGCACTCGTGAATGTTAGAAAGCTTAACAAGATCCTCAACAGTTACATCGGTTAAATAATTATCTTCCAAGTACAAAACCGCTTTTCTTATTGTGCTGTTTTTCTTTTTTAAATACTGCTTTTCAGAATATTGCGCTACTATATTAAAAAGGGTATGCAACCGAGCTAAGCACTCAAACTTATAACCGCGCGATGACTGTTTCCAAAGCTCATACATTTCTAAAAACAGCTTATAAAGTTTTCCATCATAATCCTTATAGCATAAACCTAAATCATTGGAAAAATTTATGTTTTTATGCTCCGAATCATATACCTTAAAGTTGAGCGACAAAAACTCGCCCTCTTCACCCTTTTCCCAATATGATTCATAAACAACGTTAGATGGTAAATAAACTATATCTCCCGCCGAAAAAGAAAGTTTTTTATGTACCAAATCATCAAATACAATAGTCCCTTTAACAACGTAAAAAAAACGCTGATATAATACCCTTGAATCAAAGCACACAAATTCATCGGGTGGTATTACCTTCTTTTTAACTGCGGCAAAATCGCTAATATAAAAATCAATATCAGAAAGTTTCCATATATTTTCTTGAAAGCTCATATTAATCACCAATACCGAATAATCCATTTTCATTTATATGGTACCATAAATGTTTTTGTTTTGCAACCTATAAATACAATATTTACTTATTACCGTTTTATATAATAAAAGTACCGTTTTGTCTATGTGAAAAACAAAATAAAATGTTATACTAAAATAAAAAAGATAAGGTGGTTATGTTATGAACAAGCAACATAAAATTTGCATTGTAGGTAT
>JBGVDY010000373.1:0-4882 GCA_045119585.1 Acutalibacteraceae bacterium
ACCGCTTGTAGGAGCTACCACATAGAACTTAGCATTATAACTTGTTACATAAGGGTTGTTCATATTAACGGTCATACCGCCAAAAGTATCACTTACACTGTCTTTAATTAACTGATGCGCCAAAGATTCATATGAGGTTACTGTTCCATCCCAAACCTTACGACTTGTCCCCTTATCAACATAGTCAATGTCAAGATAACCGTAAGTTGCACCGTTTTCAAAAGTAACATCGTTGCCATTAAACATTACTGTTCTGTCTAACGACCTACGCATAATAACCACGGTTACATCATCAAATACTGTAGGTCCGCCAAGTTGCATTGAATGGTTTGTTCCCAAACGGTCGCCATAGGTAAGGTATACTTTTCCGCTATCGGTTGTAGAAGTTGTGTCCGCTTTAAGTACCATAGTCCATGCGTGTGCTTCAGGTACTTTATTATCATCCCTAACTGTAGAATGCGCCCAAGCGGTCATATTATGGTGCGGAATATAAAATGTCTTATTTCCGTTAACCTCTTCATGACCTATAGCAGTATTATCATATACATTCCAGTCATCGCGTTGCATAATGTAAACATTTGCGGTATCGCCTACGCTAAGACCTTCAGCATTAATAGCCTTAATAACATCCAAAACAGTTGCGGCAGGGTTCTCTTTAGTACCAACTGCATAATCAGAATCACCCGAACCGTTTATTTTTGAAGCGTCGTACTTACCTGCATTAAGTGCTTCATAGCCCATACTTTTAACATAGTAATCCTTAGTCACCTTAGGGTCTAAGGTCGCGATTGATTCTTCTGTAGGAACGGCATCACCTGTGTAATTGCCAAACTTTTCATACATATCGTTATATGTAACAACCTCTACAGCGCCGTTTGTTTCCTTAATATGCTGTAAAACTTCTCTTAAAGCGCTACTGTCTTCTGTGCCGGCATCACGCGAAATTTCTTTAAAGGTATGTGCGTAAAGAACGACCCAAGATTTATTGGTAGCGGCACTATCAATACGTTTTTTAAGGTTTTCCATTGTGTCCCAACTGGTTGAACGGCGGCTTATTTTATATTGTGCAGATACACCCGAAGAATTTGAGTATTTATAATACTTACGGGCAATGCTTTCAACCAAATCATAATCGGCAGTACCCTCAGCACCGCCACAGCCAACCTCAATCATACCGTTAACCTTAAAGCCTAAATTGTTAAGCTTGCGCCATGATTCGCCTAACTGATAGTCAATTTCATCAGCCGCAGTTGATTTAGACGTATCAATATATTTGCCTGCGTTATTTGTCGCATTCGCATACTCGGGATTAGATGTATCAACAATCGGAATATGGTCATATCCGTGCGATAATATTTCACCGCCGTTATTTTGAATTTTAACAAGCGCGTTGTACAAATCGTTGCCGTATTCTACTAACTTAGCAGGAATTGCCGCACTCATAGGCATATCATATTCTTCAAAAAGCTGTGCTGCTTCTTCTGTTATAGGCATTTTACCGTCATCAAAAACTAAAGTGACATAGCCTTTATCGTAAGCAGACCATGTAAAATCTTCTGCCGCACTTGCAGAGAAAACTATTGTAGAGCATACAAGCGCAAACATTAATAAGATACTAAGAATTCTATTAAGCTTAGTTTTCATTGTAATCTTCCTTTCATCAATTTAAGCCGATTAGTTTACCGCGTAATCGTTATCCATATTGATTCGGGTAATTGCTATCTGTTCGACTGTGCCTTCGCCTACTACATAAAGCTGTATTTCAGCGTTTGAAAGGTTAAGCGGTGTTTTAAAGGTATCACCCGAAGCGGTTACTTCGGCGCCGCTAATACCAACTAATTTAACTTCCACATCTTCTGATGCGTTATAGGTTAATTTGTATTCAGCACCGGTGCTGAGAACTGAACCCATTTCAGCATTATAAAAGCTTTTACCGTTAAGGTTCATTACGCCGTTTGCAACAAAATCACTTTTTGAGTTTATATCTTGAAGCACAAGGTCACGAATATCGGTGCCGTCTATTCCGTTTACATCGGAAAACTGTGCAGTTTTGCCATTTAAAATTAAACCGCGAAGACTCTCATAATCATCATTTTCAATTTCACCGTTGGCATTTAAGTCACCGGGGATTAAAAATTTTGTTGCCTCTTCAAAATCTTCCGAAACAACATTAGCAACATACTTTGCAGCCGAAACGCCAAGCATACTGCCTGTTATAAGGGTAAGTGCTAAGAAAAATGCCAAAATTTTAGTTAATTTTTTCACTTTTATCACCTTTCACTAAAAATTAAATATCTAACCATTTAACAAGCTTCGGTTTCTTTTCAAAAAGGGCAACCGCTTTTTCAAGCTCTTCTTGATTGTTAGCAAAACTATCTTTTTCAAAATACAAAATTTGAATGTGCTTATTAGTTCCGCTATAAGGCTTTTGGTAATATGTATTGTTATAAATCGACATACCGGGGTGTTTATCTTCTCCGTGCATCCAAATCATATTACAGTCAGAGCAGTCAAGAATATTATCAGTTATAACAAAGTCTTGCAAATCTTCGTGAATACCGTTCCAACCAAGTAACAATGCCTGACAGTGCTTATCCCATCTTTGTATGCCCGGCCAACCGTAACCGCCAAAACGGATAATGTTGCCTTTGTAAGAAATACCTTCAATATGCTCGGGAACGGGGTCATCCTTTCTACCTGCCCAATACTCAATATTCATTGAGCAATACTCAATAAGGTTATAATCGAACTTAATATTGATAAACCAAGTAGGCTCGGGTCCTGCACCCTGGAAGGTTATTGCGGCATCAAATATTTGATATATCCAACAGTTTCTAACCAAGCAGTCCTTACACTGCCACCAAAACTGAATAGCGTTTCCGTAAAGCTTGGGACCAAACTCGGGGTCGATGCGGTAAATTCTGCCACCTTGGAAGCCTAATTCACAGTTGGTAATTTTTACATTTATCGCTTCTGATACCTGAAAAGCGCCAAAGGTAAAAAACTTATAGCAAATGTTATCAACATGAATATCTATATGACCTGCGGTCTTTTCGGTTTTTGCCGCCATTTTAGTGGTCGCAATTTCGATATTATCAAAATACTCACCGGGATTACCTTCTGAAAAATAAAGGTAATAAATGCCGTTTTCACCGTCATGGCAAAAGTCACCGTCTTTTTTAAGCTGGTCCTTTTGGTACTTCCAAACGCCAATATATTCTTCATTATTAAATGTGGTAATTGATGCGCGTTCCTGTGTTCTGATATTGTCGCCCCAAGGGGTTTTAAGCTCTGTTGACCAGATGTTTTCTTCTTCGGTTTGCTTCCAAATAGAAGCATCTGCATAATCCCTTAAAGAGCCGTAAACCTTTGGTTTTTCGCCTTCACCGTAAGCGCCGTAGTTTACACCGCTTATAAGGTCTAATTTATCAGCAGTTCGGAATATGTCGCCGCGTTTAAGCAAAACCGTGTCGCCTTCTTCTAAAGGCAAGTCTTGAATATGGCAGTATGTTTTAATAGGTCTTTCGGGTGACAAACCGTCGTTATTATCATCACCGCTTTGTGAAACATAATAAATTTTGCCGTCTCTTTCGGGAAGCTCGTTTTTAGCTTCTAAAACCTTTTTACGCATAGCTTCGGCTTCTTTATCAGCGCCACCTTTATGCTTTATAACCTTATCAACCATTGCAATTCCTCCATTTGCTATTGCTAAAATTAAGCATTGGTTTAATAAATACAATAATCCATTTTATATGCTAATTTTATTATCTGGCAGTAAAATATTCAATGCACATAATTATAAAACAATTGCACAATATTCCAATTTTTCTTGACTAAAGTTTGAGGATTCAATATAATACAGTTGGTGATTATATGATAATTGATTATAAAGAACTAAAAAATTATAATTTTTATTTCACTAATATTAAAGTTATTGCGCAAAAGCCCACTTATCGAATTTTAGATGTACAAAGCAGGGTTTTTAATGGTTTTGTTTATGTTAAAAAGGGTGAATGTAGCTGGGTTTTTGAAAATGGCAGATGTGACTGCAAGCAAGGAGCATTGGTTTACTTGCCGGAAGGGTCTAAGCATATATTTGAAATACATAGCGAAGATATAGAAATTTATAGATTAGTGTTTAATCTTTATATAGATGGTGAAATTACACTTTTTTCCAAAACACCGCTAAAAATAACCGATGTTTTGTCAACTGAAGCTGTAGAATATTTGGATTCGCTTTTCATAGTTAATGATTTGCAAAATGATTTTTTATTTAAACTTGAAAAGCTGTGTGGGTTTTTAAGGTGTCTTGAAAATAAGGATGTAAGTTCTAATTTTAAAAGGCTTATGCCTGCCGCAAATTATATTAACGAGCATTTTGTTGAGAATATTGACTTTAAACAGCTTGCAACACTGTGTTATATGAGCACATCGCAATTTTATCCGCTTTTTAAAAAAGAGTTTGGCATAACACCGCTTGAATATAAAAACCAATTAGTATTAAATCGTGCTATTAATATGTTAGAATATGATGATATTTCGGTTAAAGAAATCGCATCGGTGCTGGGCTTTTTAAGTGATGGGTATTTTTGCCGATTTTTTAAAAAGCATACAGGAAAAACGCCAAAGGAATATAATAAAACCCCGTCCTTGTAGGACGGGGTTTTGAACTGTAGGTTCTCTTCCTTACATATTTTATAATCTGAAAGGAAACTAGGAAACTGTGGCACCCTTCATAAGAAGTGTGCCACAATACAGTGTTTTTTAAATTAACTTTTTAAATTCCCTTATCCACTCGTTTTTGATAAGGGTATGACCTGCAGGGGTGGGGTGCACACCGTCGGTTGTCCAATAATCAGGTGCTGCCTTTTCGCAAGCGGCA
>JBGVDY010000374.1:0-2087 GCA_045119585.1 Acutalibacteraceae bacterium
TTTTAATTGTTGCAAAAAATGATAATGCCCATAATTTTTTGGCTGAACAAATTAAAGCACATTCTTTCACAAGAGAATATGAAGCTATTGTTTACGGTAATTTAAAAGATGATAACGGCACTATTAATGCTCCTATAGGAAGGCATCCTGTTAAGCGAAAACAAATGGCGGTGACTTCCACTGCTTCGCGTAATGCAGTTACTCATTATGAGGTTTTAGAACGTTTTAATAATTTTACACATGTGAAACTATGCTTAGAAACGGGCAGAACACATCAGATTAGAGTTCATATGGCTTACGTTGGTCACCCCGTTGCAGGTGATGATGTTTATGGACCAAAAAAGGTTATTACTGAGCTTTCAGGTCAGTGTTTGCATGCAAGAAAGATTGGATTCATTCACCCTGTAAGCAAGGAATATATAGAATTTAGTTCACCATTACCTGAATATTTTGAAAAGTTTCTACGAAAGGTACGCAAAAATGGGAATTTTTGATGGATGTATTATAACAAGTGATGTTGATGATACTCTTGTTTCAAGTGGTTATATAAACCCTAAAAATATTGAAAAGATTGAATTTTTTATGCGTCAAGGTGGAATTTTTTCGCTTGCTACCGGACGTACTGCAAATGCCTTGAGCGGTGTTACGTCACAATTGAAACATTTTTCGCCCTCGGTTGTAGCTAATGGTAGTATGATTTTTGATTTTACAACAAATGAAGTTGTATATGATGTTGCTGTTCCTACTAAAGACCATAAACTTTTAGAACAAGTTATAAAACGCGGTCTACCTGTCGGTGTAGAAGTTCATTCTGGTTATAAAACATATTCACCACTACAAAATTCCGAATCAGATTTTCACAAAAATTATGAAGGCTTTCAAACTATTGATTGTGATTTTGAAACAGTTGACAAAGTTAGATGGAATAAATTTCTTTTCTTTTCCGAGAATATCGAATTGTATGATGAAATCAGAAAAATTGCTGAAGATATTGGTTTTGATTCTACTTTTGTAAGTTCAAGAATGGTTTTCGAAGGTTTACAACACAACTTTTTAGAAGTGGTTCCTAAAGGTGTTTCTAAAGCTACTGCGATTACAAAGCTTTGTGAAATATTTAATATAAAAAAAGGCTGTTGTTATGCTATAGGGGATTTTTATAACGATATTGCCATGCTTGAAAACGCCGATATTGCTGCCGCAACTGCTGATTCACCAGAAGAAGTTAAAGCAGTTGCTGATTATATTACTGTCCCCTGTAAAGATGGCGCAGTTGCCGATTTTATTGATTATTTAACTCAAATACATAAAACAGTCTGAAAGGATGTAAAAAATGGATAATTCAAGAAAACTTGAACTTCAAAAAATTGCCTGTAAAGTAAGAATGGGTATCATTGAGGGGGTACACGCAGCTAAAGCCGGTCATCCAGGTGGTTCATTATCTTCTGCAGATATTTTAACATATTTGTATTTTGAAAAAATGAATATTGATCCTAAGGACCCTAAAAAAGCTGATCGTGACCGTTTTGTGCTTTCTAAAGGTCATGCTGCTCCTCTTTTATATTCGGTATTGGCTCATCGTGGCTTTTTTTCTGTTGAATTACTTACAACTCTTCGTCAAATAGGCAGTATTTTGCAAGGTCATCCCGATATGAAGCATATACCCGGTGTTGATATGTCTTCTGGCTCATTAGGTCAAGGAATATCCTGTGCTTGCGGTATGGCTTTATCGGCAAAACATTTTGGTGATGATTATAAAGTATACACCATTTTAGGTGATGGTGAAATAGAAGAAGGTCAAGTTTGGGAAGCTGCAATGTTTGCAGGTAATAAAAATCTTTCCAATTTAACTGCTTTCGTAGACTTTAATAATTTACAAATTGATGGTTCAATTGACGAAGTTAATTCACCATATCCAATCGACAAAAAATTTGAAGCATTTAATTGGCACGTTATTACAATTGATGGTCACGATTTTGACCAAATTGAAAATGCTTTGTTAGAAGCTGAAAAAATTGATAAACCTGTATGTATTATTGCAAAAACCATAAAGGGTAAAGATGTTTCGTATATGGAAAATCAATGTGCTT
>JBGVDY010000375.1:0-6676 GCA_045119585.1 Acutalibacteraceae bacterium
GGTAGGGCTTTTATATGGTGACTCACCCAAAATTGTTTCCATAATAGAGTTGAGCACGGGGAAAATTTCAATATCACGGTTATAGTTTACTGCCATTTCACCGTAAGCATCCAAATGGAAGGAGTCAATCATATTTATATCGTTAAGGTCTGCCGTGGCAGCTTCGTAAGCGATATTTACAGGGTGCTTAAGGGGCAAGCTCCATACAGGGAAGGTTTCAAACTTAGAATATCCCGCTTTAATACCACGCAAATTATCGTGATAAAGTTGAGAAAGACAGGTTGCCATTTTACCGCTTCCGGGACCGGGAGCCGTAACAATTACCAGCTTTCTTTCGGTTTTGATATAATCATTTTTACCAAAACCTTCTTCACTTACAATATGCGGAATATTGGAAGGATAATCAGCAATAGGATAGTGACGGTAAACAGTAATACCTAAAGCGGTTAAACGCTTTTCAAAATTTTGCGCAGACGGTTGACCCGTATAGCAGGTTATAACCACACTGCCTACGTATAAACCAATTTTGCGAAACGCATCAATAAGGCGTAGGGTTTCTAAGTCGTAAGTTATACCCAAGTCACCGCGCTGTTTGTTCTTTTCAATAGCATCTGCATTGATTACTATTACAACCTCGGCTTCATCCTTAAGTTCCAAAAGCATTTTAACCTTTGCATCAGGCTCAAAACCGGGCAAAACTCTTGCAGCGTGATAGTCGTCAAAAAGCTTGCCGCCAAACTCTAAATAAAGCTTGTCGCCAAACTGCGCAATTCTATCCCTGATTTTTTGCGATTGCAAGTTTATATATTTAGCGTTGTCAAATCCTTTAACTTTCATTTTTACTTCCCCTTGTAGCACAATACCATATCATTCTACCAAATTTTCTCCGTTTCGGCAAGTTAATTTTCATACATTTCTAAAATTTTCTTTGAACGCTCTATCACCATATCACGAAGCTCTAAAGGCTTTAACACCTTAACCGAATCCGAAAAATTCATAATAAAGGTAACAAGTGCTTCACTAACTGCCGCTTTAAAGGAAAAACAAAACTCATTTTCCGTAACGTTTGTAATAAAAATCTTTTCGCTAAAACGGTCGGCCACCGTTTTAGCAATTTTTCTACTACAGCAAAGCTCTATTGTTTCAAACTTTCCCGAAAACATACCAAAAATTTTACCCGCGTAATCGGCAACGTCGAAAACGTCTTTATATTCGCTTACTTCACCAAAAAATCTTGTCTTTTCGCCTGTTAGTTTTATTTTAAAAATACGGTCAAGGCGTAAGTGTAAAAGATTATCATACTTTTCGTAATTACCTATTAAATAATAGTGGTCGTCCTGCCAGGTTAAAGCATACGGACTTATTTTCATACGTTTTGTAACGTCCACAAATTCCCTGCCCTTAAGCTCGCGCGCAACGTAATCAAACTCAATCTTTTTATTATCGGCAATCGCATCCGAAATTTTGTCAATATTATAAAAAATTTCTTCATTGTTGCTTTTTTTGGAAAAATCTATATAAATATTCTTTTGTCTTTTTTGACGTGCAGTAACACTAAGCATTGAGTCAAACTTTTTAACGAGTTCACGCGTCTTTTTAGGAGTAATGAACTTAGCCGTTCTTACCGCATCCGAAAGCAAAAAGATTTCAGGTTCTTCAAACTCGCGCGAGGCCAAAAAATATCCCTTAGGAGATTGAGAATATATTATATCGTAGCCATAGTCAATAAGTGCTTCAATATCCTTATAAACCGATTTTCGCTCTGCTTGAATACCCTCTTCTTCTAAATACACGCAAATATCGTTAGCGGTAACGGGATTTTCTTCATCGCTATGCTTTTTTAAAATATCAAGTACATATAAAATTTTCAGTTTTTGTCCAAAAGTTTTTGACATTCTAAAACCGCCTTTTCAAATTCACTGTAGGTAAACATAGTATTAACCACACTAAGCATTGCATTAGGTGATAAATTTTCGGGTAAATTTAGGTGTTTAAGCAATATTTTACGGTTACTTTCGGCGTGGTTTGTACCTGAAAGCCCAAACGTAAACATATCCGTTTTAGTGATAGGCTTTGTTTTTTCTTTAATATCATCAGCTGTAACACCGCTTTTTAAAAAGGCTTCACAAAGTATTTCTTTGTCTATACCTTCAACCCCTAAAAAGCCTTCTTTTCCGGGGGCGTTTTTACGCTTTTCTTTACCCTTTAGTTGCGGAACGTAAACGTTATATACTTTACCGCCCGCGCAAATATTTTTAACGTGCGCGCGTATTATATTTCCTGCCGAATCACTGTCGGTAAGCACTATTATCCCCGTGGTTTGAGCAAAAGTTCGTATAAGCTCGCACTTTTCCTTATCCTTAAAAATGCCAAATCCGTTAGTGGGGATAATTAGTGTATCGATAACGTTTTCAAGTGTGATTTTATCATACTTGCCTTCTACTATTACAGGCATTTTAAGCTTAATCAACGTCTTCACCCTTAAGCGCTATAAAGCCCAATTTAACCACAAGCTGTTCTAAAACGGTGCGGTCATCCCCCGAAAACGATTTAAGGCTTTTATCTGCCATACGCAATGCGTTGAAGCTAAGCTCGAAGCGCTTATGATCAAATTTTCTTGTGTCCTGCATTGCATTTCTTATAACAAATTCACGTCCAAAATAGCCAAATTCTTTTGCTATTTCACTAGAGTTCATACCACGTTCTTTTCCCACAAAAGCGCGATACATATCAACATAAAAGCCCGAAATTGTACTTAAAATTATAATTGGTTCAACCTTTAAATAAAAAAGCTCGTCTAAAGTTTTAAGTGCGCCTGTCATATTGTATTCTATAATCTGCTTAGATAGGCTATATACACTCGCTTCAACTGTTTTAACCGATATCTCATCAACCGTTTGCTTTGTGATTTCACCCTTTTCCACGAAAGCACATAACTTATCCAACTCGTTTTTTAAGGTGTTTATATCTTCGCCAACCATTTCTACAAGATATTTTGCAGTGTTAGATGCCAACACACAGCCACGCTTTTTAGCACCGTTTTCAAGCATTTTTGCAAGTTCGGGCAAAGTTCTATAATCTAATTGAGCGGTAATACCATTATTTTTTTCGGCAATAGTCATAAGCTTTGAAAGCTTAGTGTTCTTTTTAACAACTATGGGAAGTGCCTCATAAAGTAAAATAAAAACACACGTGTCAGGCACTTCGGAAAGTATTGTTGAAAGCTTATCGTAATCCGATTTTTTGCACTTTTCAAAGTCATAATCGGTTAAAATTACAACTTTTTTATCGCAGATAACCGGGAATTGCAAAACCGCATCGTAAACCTCTTGCAAATCACAATCCGAAGAAAAGGTTTGGAAATTGAAAACGTCATCCTTTTCTACGTACATATTGATAATCTTATCGGCATAGAGTTTTTTAAGATATCCGTCATCGCCGAATAATATGTATATATTTTTTTGAGCCTTTTTTATTTCGCTTTTTAAAATCTGTTCCGAAATCGCGGGCATATTCCCCATTACCACCTTCTACAATTAGTTTTATTTCTATTTCTTTTAATTTTACCATATCATATCGAACTTTACAAGCAACTAATCCCAATAAAACCGTAATTATTAAAATTATTGGTATAATTATTACAAATTCAGGCGTCTTAACCGTAGCAAACGACAAAGAGCCGAAAAAGTTAATTACAGCGTTTATATAAGTAACTAAGGTTTCACTTATAAATGAAAACGGAACCAATAAAACAGGAAAAATAAACCCTAAAACACAAAAAATCATAGCATAGCTTGTAACTATAGATATAAGCAAATTGGTTATTACCGAAACACAGGATATATACCCAAATTGATAAATTGTTACAGGCGCCGTAAAAATCAATGCACTAATACTTGTAACTACCGAAGAAAACACCCAAAGGAATGCTTTTTTCTTTACAATTTCACGTTCTTTTACAAAATTGATAACAGGAATAGAAACCACCAAAATTGCAAAGGTGGAAAGTACCGAAAGTTGAAACGAAAGGCTAAAAACTGCAAAGGGATTTACAAGATATATCAAGCATACCGCAAACCCCAGGGTGTTTTCGCTTGTGTTTTCTCGGTTCAAAGCCAACGCTAAAGCCATTAAAATATAGGTTACGCCCGCCCTTAAAACAGACATTGTAAAACCGCATATTGCCATTACGGAAATTGTAACGAATACTATTATTAAAGCCTTTAAAAATCGGTTATAAAAGAATTTGTTTATAATATATAAAAACATTGATACAATAATCGATAAATGCATGCCCGAAACCACCATAACGTGTGCCACACCCGAGCTTTTTACATTATCATAAAACTCATCACTAAAATAAGACTTATCGCCTGCCACAAGCGCCATAATTGTAGCCGCTTCTTCACTTTTATAGTTTTCAAAAATTTTGGTTCTAATAAATTTTCTGATTTCTCCCACCGTAGATAACGCTACGTCTTTTTTACCGGTAAGCTCACTCTCTTTTATATATCCTTTAAGAAAAATTTCTTGTGAGTAGTTACTGTTTTTATATGCTTTTTCATTTATACCCGAAGCCGAAACTGTAGCCTTAATTATTTCTGAAAATTCTAAGTTTTCATTATAATAATTTACTCGTATTTTTTCACCTTTAGTTAGGTTGTCGCTATTAATTGTTTCTAAAACCACAGAATAATAATCACCGTGATTTTGCGGTTTTTCCGTTACCACAAAATCGCCGCTAATTAAAACGTCACCATAGCCTTCAAACGTTTTGGCTTTTCCTGCAGTTAAATATCCGCTAACAGTTACCGCCAAAATTAAAAGCACGGCAAAAATAAGCTCGCCACGAGTTCTTTTATAAATCATGTAAAAAATAATCCCTATGCAGGCGATCGCTAAAATAAAAAGGGTCACCTCGGAATACAACGTAATTACCGAAATGACACTTGTAACTATAGCCGCCAAAAGCATTGGACGTCCCTTTAAAAAATTAAGCATTTTTAAACCCTTTATTTACAAATTAATATTTTTAATGTATAATAGTCACAAACCCGGTTTAGGAGTGAACGTATGAAAAAAAGTAATACAATAAAGTTTTCCATTATGCTAAGTGAAATCTTTATTCTTCTTTTAATAATATTAACGGCATTATTACCATTTTTAACAACATGGTACGTTGAGCATTTCACAAGACACGAAAGCCTTGCTGCCACCATTATGGCAACTTGTTACCCATGTGCGCCGTTTGTAGGTCTTACACTTTTTTATCTAAGACGAGTACTTAAAAAAATAGATAAAGGTGATTACAAAAACCCCGACAATACAAAGCACCTCAAATATATGGCAATAAGCTGTATTATCGTTGCAGGTATAACCCTTGTGGCAGGCAGATTTTATTTGCCGTTTTTCCTTGTGGCAGGTACCTTTTTGTTTTTGGCACTTATAATCTTTGCGTTTAGAAATATATTTATGAATGTATTTAAATAACGTTTCGACAAAATTCGACAAAATATTCACTAAAAAATTATACCATTTCCCTATCACTTTTAAATTTGAAAACATTCGGTTTTTTCAATATAATAATCAATTATCCAAGGATGAGGAACAAATTTATACATATTGTTTGCACAACTAAACGCATCCGAAATTTGTTCTGGGGCATAAATAAATCCACGTTTACATAAATATATCACATCACCTGAGGTAGCATCTAATTCTCTTGATTTATTTTTAGTTTTCAAAATATCAATAATAATTTTTTTGTGCGTTAAATCTAATGCATCATACTTTTTTCGCAAATGTTTAATTCTGATTCTATTATAAATTTTAGAAAAAAATTTGCTGTATACAAATTTACAAATCATTGATACTACAATAGTGACTATCAGTGCTGTAGAAACTAAAAAAGCAATACCAATTATCGTTCTCCATATCGGTGATAATTCGTGCAACCCCAAACTTTCCAATACATTACTTGGCAAAAAAATTATAGCACCAGAAGTTATCATAACTGCCATCAATGCCGGGGTTATCCTTTTAAAACCATCAAAAACTTTAAATATAATTTTATCATAACTTAACATGTTTTAAATCACATCCATAATTTAAAATAGTATAAAACAATTATTATAAAGTGAGTTTCTTCAATACGTTATATATAACGGCAATGTTCGATGCAATAACAACTTCTCTAATCAGGCATTCCTTTTGATTTGGTGTTAATTCTTCAATAGAAATAAAAGCTTGAATCAAATCCATTTTGGCTTTTTGGTATTTTTCTGTCGAACTTATCTTATGATTAAATTTTGGCATTTCATCACCTCCAAACAAATTATATTACATATTAAAATATAATGCTGTTCAAAAAGAGATCAAATTGTAGCCAAAACGTAGTCAAACGCCTAATCTATCCGAAATATTTTTGCATCAGTGCTTTTTCATTGCTTCAAGTTCCCCTAGCCCTTACAGAACTACAAATTTTAATTTACGATTTTAAAAGTTCGACAACACTGATTTTACCGGCCCATCGGGACGGACTTAAACATTAACATTTCTAAAATATTATAACATAAATCTACAAGCAAATCAATCGAATTAAAAAATAGTAAACTTGTAAGAATATTAAAAATTATTTAAATTCACAAAAGGAGATGCAAATCACTCAGCAAGTAAT
>JBGVDY010000376.1:0-1557 GCA_045119585.1 Acutalibacteraceae bacterium
CGTGAACAGCAATAACTGCAGCATCTGCTTGATTTTCGTCGATAAGAACTGAAACTTTAATTTCACTTGTAGAAATCATACGAATATTGATTCCTGCATCAAATAGTGCTTCAAACATTTTAGCAGCAACACCCGGATTACTTTCCATACCTGCGCCGACAATAGATACCTTTGAAACGTTTTCATCGTATGTTACTTCTTTAAAATCAAGGCTTTCTTTAAGAGCTTCTATAACAGCAACAGCATCTTCACGATTATCCTGTGATACGGTGAAGGTGATATCTTTTGTGTTGTTACGACCGATTGATTGCAAGATAATATCTACATTAATTTTAGCTTGTGCTAATTTATTGAAAATCTTAAATGCAATACCGGGTTTATCTTCTAATTCAACAATTGAAATACTTGCTACGTTGTTATCTTTTGCAACACCTTTAATTAAAGTTTTTTCCATTTTAACAATCTCCTTCACAATTGTACCTGATTTATGTGGTTCAAGGCTTGAACGAACTTCAAGCTCAACGTTATATTTTTTAGCCATTTCTACCGAACGGTTATTTAATACTTGTGCACCTAAGGTTGCAAGTTCTAACATTTCGTCATAGCTTATTGCATCCATCTTTTGTGCGGTTGGAACTTTGCGTGGATCGGCGGTATAAACACCGTCAACGTCGGTATAAATTTGGCAAAGGTCGGCCTTTAATGCAGCTGCAATAGCAACGGCACTTGTGTCAGAACCGCCACGACCTAAGGTTGTAACGTCATCGTATTTGTTTAAGCCTTGGAAGCCTGCAACAATTACGATTTTTTTCTTTTCAATTTCATTTTTTAAGCGTTCAGCGTTAATGCTTTTGATACGTGCTACCGAGTGATGAGAGTCGGTATTAAAGCCTGCTTGCCAACCTAAAAGTGAAATTACGGGACTGCCCATAGTTTCAATTGCCATTGCTAATAAAGCAATTGAAATTTGTTCTCCGGCAGAGAGTAACATATCCATTTCACGCTTTGATGGGTTTTTAGGGTTGATTTCTTTTGCTTTTTCAATAAGGTCGTCAGTAGTGTCACCCTGTGCAGAAACAACAACTATAACGTCGTTTCCTTTTTTGTAATCTTCAACAATAAGGTTAGCAACATTGAAAACCTTTTTTGCATCGGCAACAGAAGAGCCACCGAACTTTTTAACTATTAATGCCATTATAATACCTCCGATTAGAGCATTGTGTTAAGTATTTTTACAGAAATTCCGTTTTTGAATAGAGATAGCTTTTGCTCTATTACACTGCGTGTAGCTTTTTCTGTAATGAAAGCAATTTCGCCTTTTTTGGAATTTATAACTTTTGTTTCAGTATTATTAAATATATCATTAAACTGAACTTGCAATCCATCAAAATCATCAGATTTAATAACTACATAAAGGCGGGTTTCAGGGTCAAAATCTTGGTCGACATAATCATTATCTCCGTCTTCCCAAGAAAGATATTTGCGTGAATCTAAATGCTTGATGCAGTCCATTATATCTGCAACTACAGCGCTGGCGGTTGCTTCCTTGCCGGCACC
>JBGVDY010000377.1:0-4020 GCA_045119585.1 Acutalibacteraceae bacterium
CAAAACAATACGGAATTCGCGATATAATGCTTATGCTTTCAAAGTTTAATATTACACCTGATAGATGTGTAGATATTTACAAAAAATACGGTCAAAAATCAATTGAATATATAAAAGCCAACCCTTATTTGCTTTGTCAAGAGGGTATTGATTTTAGTTTTGAGCTTGTAGAAGATATTGCTAACGATTTCGGATATGATATGGCAAGCGAAACACGTATTTGTGCGGGAATAGAATATGTTTTACGTAGAAATCTATATAATGGTCATACATGTCTTCCACGCAATAAGTTTGTTCCTGTTGCTTGTAAGCTTTTAGGTTGTAATGAAGAATTTGTTGAAAATTGTTGTGACGCTTTGTTGTCAACTTTTTCGCTTTGCAGTAAGGAAATCGGTGGGGTTGAATATTTGTCTATACCTTCTTACTTTAATGCCGAGCAGTATATTGCGGCACGCCTTGTGTCGGTTAAGGATTTTATTAATTCTAAAATAACTGTGGACGAGCTTGAAATTAAGATGGTTGAAAACAGCTTAGGTATTAAGTTTGAAGCGCTACAACGAGATGCGATTTATGAAACCTTTAAAAATGGAATTTTGGTGCTTACAGGTGGTCCCGGTACCGGTAAAACCACTACGTTAAATGCCATAATTAAGCTTTTTCAAAATAGGGATATGATAATAGAACTTGCTGCACCTACTGGAAGGGCAGCCAAGCGTATGACCGAGCTTACAGGTAGAGAAGCCAAAACCATTCACCGTTTGCTTGAAGTTGAGTGGGTAGATGGGGACAAGCAACAGTTTTGCCGTAATGAAAGAAATCCTTTAGACTGTGACGTTATAATTATTGATGAAGCATCAATGATTGATGCCTTGTTATTTGAAAATCTTTTAAAGGCATTGCGTCTTAATTGCCGAATAATTTTGGTTGGAGACTCTGATCAATTACCAAGTATTGGTGCGGGTAATGTTTTAGGTGATATTTTAGCTGCTGATGTTTTTCCTGCTATTAGACTTAATAAAGTTTTTCGACAAGCTAATGAAAGTATGATTGTACGCAATGCACATTCTATTATTAATAACCAAAAACCCGATTTTAGTAATAAAAAGTCTGATTGTTTTTTTATGGAAAGACTTGATAAATACTCCGCGGTGGAAACCGTATTATCACTTGTGACCGAGCGTTTGCCTTCAGCTTATAACCTTGATCCTATTACTGATATTCAGGTACTTTGCCCTTCAAGAATGCTTGATACAGGCGCTAATAATCTTAATAATTTGCTACAAGAAAAACTTAATCCGCGTGTTAGAAATGCTCCGCAATTAGCGTATAAGGGTGTATATTTTCGCGAAGGCGATAAGGTTATGCAAATAAAAAATAACTATGATATTGAGTTTAAAAAGGATGACGGCACCTACGGCAGCGGAGTCTTTAACGGCGATATGGGCTGTATTACTGAAATTGATAACCGTGCGGGTATTATGAAAGTAAGATTTGAAGATCGCGTTGTTACATACTTTAATGAGGATTTTAATCAATTAGAGCTTGCTTATGCTATAACTGTGCATAAAAGTCAAGGTAGTGAATATCCTTGTGTAATAATTCCGCTATTGGATATACCTTCAAAGCTTATGTACCGTAATTTGCTTTATACAGCGGTTACAAGGGCTAAGGATTTACTTGTTTTAGTGGGGAGTAAATCAGTTTTTGCAAAAATGTCAGAAAACGACCGTAAAACCTTAAGATACACATTACTTGAGGAATTTTTAAAGGAAAACTTAAATGAAGAAAGTTTTTAATGTAATTTTAAATGCTTTATTCCCGAATAAATGTATAGCTTGCGGTACTATAATTAATCGCGAAGAAACTTTGTGTGATTATTGTTACAGTAAAATTGAACGGGTTGATTTCTTCAAATCTTGCAAGCGTTGTGGCGCACCGAAAAAGCTTTGCGAATGTAGTTACCGAGTTTTCCATTTTAGTGGAATGACAGCACCTTTTTATAGTGGCGACGTTGCAAAAGCTGCAATGTACCGTTTTAAGTTTAAAAAGTTATCATTTTGCGCAAAATTTTTCGCTTACGAAATGGCAAAAGCTATTAAAAACACTTATTTTGATATTAAGTTTGACGGTATAGTTTACGTTCCAATGTCAAATCGCAAACGATTAAAGCGGGGTTTTAACCAGTCGGAAGAATTGGCAAAATGGATTTCTAAAATACTTGGTGTTACGTTATATACTGACGTACTTTTAGCAAAGCATAAGCCACAGCAACAACATGATATGGGACTAAAAGAACGATTTAAAAATGTTAAAGGAATTTATTATTTTAATAAAAAAGTGACAGGTAAAACTATTTTGCTTGTTGATGATATTAAGACCACGGGTGCCACCTTTGATGAGTGTGCAAAGCAGTTATTATTGGCAGGTGCTAACGATGTTTATTGTGTTGCCGGTCTTTTAACAAAGCCTAAGGAAAGGAAAAATACAAATGGCAGTTGATGTAGGTATAGATTTAGGTTCTTCTAAAACAGTTATTTTTTCAAGTTCAAAAGTTGTTTTAGAACTACCAAACGTTGTTACTGTAGATAGTGACAGTTGGGAAGTAGTATATACAGGTGAAAAAGCTAAACAAACTTTGGGTAGAACACCTGAGAGTATGCAAACTATTTTTCCTATAGAACATGGTGTTATTTCGGATTATGATTTGGCCGAATATATGCTTAAGGAATATATGGGTGAGGCTTTTGGAAATAAGATTTTACGCCCGCGTATTATGGCAACGTTACCGGCTGGTCTTACTGAGTTACAGCACCATTCTCTTTCTAATGTTTTAGAGTCTGCAGGTGGAAGAAATATTACAGTTATTGAAAGTCCGCTTGCAATAGCTTTTGGTTTAGGACTTGATTTTTCAACTCCTCACGGAAGTCTTATTGTAGACATTGGTGCGGGCACAACGGACGTTGCAGTAATTTCTATGGGTGATATTTCTGTTTGTAACTCGTTTAAAATAGCTTCTTATGATATTGATGCACAAATTATTCGTTACGTTAGAAAAGAATTTAATATTGAAATTGGTCAACTCACTGCCGAGTCTATAAAAATAAAGGTTGGTACTGCCGTTGAGCGTGACGTAGAAATTGCTGTAATAGCAAAGGGTAGGAATGTTTTTACAGGATTGCCTGAAAGTTTCGAAATCACATCAACCGAAGTATATGAAGCTATTAGGGATACTATTAATGCGATATGCAACGCTATTCGCGAAGTGTTAAATAAAACCGATCCTGATTTGGTTGCGGATATTATGGCTGACGGTATGTATCTTGCAGGTGGTGGGTCACAGCTTTTAGGCTTTCCACAAAAAATTAGTGAGTATTTAGGCATTGAGGTACATCATTTAAAAGATCCTGCACATAGCGTTGTTAAAGGTGCTGCAGTAGCACTTAAAAATAGTGAACTACTCAAAAATGTTGATTATCAAATGCGTTCTATTAAAGAACTTGAAATAGAATAGAGGTTGTTTTATGTTAAATGAAAAAATGTTACAATTAGGTGAAAATCGTTCTGTTATACGTGAAATTTTCGAATACGGCAATAAAAGAAGGGCTGAAATTGGTGCGGAAAACGTATTCGATTTTAGTCTTGGCAATCCAAGTATACCTGCACCAAAGCAAGTTAATGATGCTATGGTTAAACTTCTTACTGAGGTTGATCCTGTAAAACTTCATGGTTATACTTCGGCACAAGGCGCACCAGACGTTCGTAAAACTATTGCAGAAAGTATTACTAAACGTTTTGGTATTGTTGCAGACCCTAATTTAATTTATATGACTTGCGGTGCTGCTGCTTCGCTTACTATAAGCCTTAACGCTATTTGTAATAAAGATGATGAAGTTATTGCATTAGCTCCTTTTTTTCCGGAGTACCGTGTATTTGTTGAAAAAGCAGGTGCAAAGTTAGTAGTTGCAAAATGCCGTGAAAGTGATTTTCAAATTGATTTTTCAGCACTCGAAAATGCAATAA